>NZ_SGSW01000004.1:0-137356 GCF_004209125.1 Acinetobacter sp. WCHAc060033
CTTGCCCATGGAATGGGAGGATTCTCTCGCATTGGTACAGATACACTTGGTTTAGACTATTGGTATCAAATCGCACCAGACCTTGCACGAAATGGTACAAATGTTTGGATAACACGTGTTTCTCCATTTAACTCAACTGAAGTTCGAGGTGAACAACTTCTTCAGCAAGTTGAAGAAATTCTTACCCTTACAGGTAAAGAAAAAGTTAACTTACTTGGGCATAGTCATGGTGGTCCAACAGCTCGATATGTTGCGGGTATTATCCCTACAAAGGTTGCTTCAGTTACTGCTGTTGCCTCACCTCAAAAAGGCTCAACAATTTCAGATCTTATTCTCTCATTAGAAGACACGCCGTTAAAAGGACCTGTAGTTGCTGTCGTAAATATCATTTCTGCATCAATTGTTTGGGCACAAGGCTTAGACCAAAAACAATTTCCGAGCGACGCCTTAGCTGGTGCTAAAAGTTTGAATACTGCTGGTGCAACAGAATTCAGTCGAAAATTCCCAATGGGCGTCTCAGCCAATTGTAACGAAGGTGCCTACCAAGAAAAAGGAATTTCATTCTATTCGTTTCAAGGGAATCGACTGGTCACGAATATCTTTGACCCTGATTCAGCAATGGGACTGACTGGATTGTTGATGGGGGGAGAAGGTGATGGTCTAGTTTCTACATGTAGTGGTCGCTTGGGTAAAACCATTCGAAATGATTATGCTTGGAACCATTTCGATGAGGTAAACCAAGTGCTCGGCTTACGTGGCTTATTCTCTCAAGACCCTGTGCAAGTCTACCGCGAACATGCCAATCGTTTAAAGTCGCAAGGCTTATAAAACTTTATGTTCTGACATAAAAAATGCGCCAAAAGGCGCATTTTTTAGCTGTAAAGCAAAGTTAAAATTAACCTTGTTTACGTGCTGGCAATTTTTCACGAATACGTGCAGCTTTACCAGACAATTCGCGTAGGTAATAAAGCTTAGCACGACGAACGTCACCACGACGTTTCACTTCGATTTTAGCAACGATTGGAGAGTGAGTTTGGAAAACACGCTCAACACCAACACCGCTAGAAATTTTACGTACTGTGAACGCAGAGTTCAAACCACGGTTTTTCTTAGCAATTACAACACCTTCAAAAGCCTGAAGACGTTCACGATCACCTTCTTTCACTTTTACAGATACGATAACTGTATCACCTGGTGCAAAAGCAGGGATGTCTTGTTTAAGCTGAGCATTTTCTACAGCTTGTACTAAAGGATGCTTACCGCTCATGGGGTATCTCCAATATGTGCGAGTCAGAAGAGGTCTGATCATCGCTGGGTATAGAGGCTAAAGCGCATAAACCCGATTAGCTTTCCCTTTATACTTGACCACTTCAATGTATAAAGAGCCTATTAAAAAATACACAAATTAATTTTGAGTATTTGAATCCCGAAGCCATTTTTTTTGCTGCTTGGTCAACTCCACTTTTTCAACCAGTTCAGGTCGACGCTCAAGTGTCCGTTGAAAGCGTTGCAAAAACCGCCATTTTTCAATATTTGCATGATGCCCAGATTTAAGAACCTCAGGTACATCCAAACCTTCAAAATGATCTGGCTTGGTATATTGTGGGCAATCTAAAAGACCATCCACAAATGAGTCTTGCACATGTGATTGTTCATCAGACATTGCATTCGGCAAACGTCGAATAATACTGTCCAATAAAACCATCGCAGGGAGTTCACCACCAGATAATACGTAATCCCCAATTGACCATTCCTGATCAATATATTTCTGGATCAAACGCTCATCTACCCCCTCATAACGACCACACAATACAATCAATCCATCGTAATCGACGAACTGTTGTACCGCAGATTCATTTAAGGTCTTTCCTTGTGGTGACATATACACCACAGGGACATGAACTGCACCCGCTTGCACGGCAAGCGCTTTGGCACGGTTGATTGCTTTGCTTAAAGGCTCCGCCATCATCACCATGCCCGGACCACCACCAAATGGACGTTCATCCACTCTTTTGTAGTTGCCCTCAGCAAACTCACGTGGATTGATACAATGGACTTGTATCAAATCACGTTTTACTGCACGTCCGCTAATCCCGTAGGCTGTAATCGCTTCAAACATTTCAGGAAAAAGCGTAATGACTGCAAAAAACATCGCAGACTCCTCTATTTTCCTGCTGCGTTAATTCTTTAAAAATAAATTTAAGAATTAATAATCTACGCCCCAATTGACGTAAATACGACCAGCTTCAAGATCAACACGTTGTACCACATCTTTATGCCACGGAATCATTCGCTCTTCGCCATCGATGCTTTCTGCTGTTGCACGAACAACCATCACATCGTTAGCACCTGTTTCAAACAATTCATGGATTTGACCGAGATTGACTTCTTGTTCTTCTTCATCCAGACCTAACACTGTTAGACCTTTCAAATCAGACCAATAATACTCGTCCACGCCCGCTTGAGGCAGTTGCGACTTTGAAATCCAGACATTTGCGCCAACTAAGCTATCTGCTGCGGTGCGATCACTCACACCTTTCAGCGAAACAACCAAACCTTTGCCATGCGGTTTCCAACGTTTTACATCTATAACTTGCCAACCTGCTTTGGTTTCAATGTACCAAGGCAGGTAGTCAAATATATTGCTCATAGGTTCTGTATTGGAATAGACCCAGAGCCACCCATTTAATCCATATGCTGAACGTAGCTGTCCAATCTGAATACGATCTTCGGGTACATTCTGTGTTGGTGTCATGGGTTACCTACTGACAAGTAAAATAATTCTGCGAAGAATTAATTATGCAGCAGCTACAGCTTTTTTAGCTTGAGCAGCTAAAGAAGCAACACGTTCAGAAGGTTGAGCACCTTGTGAAACCCAGTGAGCAAAACGGTCAGCATCTAAACGAAGTTTTTCTGCTTTACCTTGAGCTGTAGGGTTGAAGAAACCGATACGCTCGATGAAACGACCGTCACGTGCATTGCGACTATCAGTCACGATGATTTGATAAAACGGACGTTTTTTAGCACCACCGCGTGCAAGACGAATAACTACCATGATACAACCTTATAGTTTTTACGGATTATCCCTGCATCGACCATCGATACATTTCAAACCCCTTTCATAGAGGGCAGTATTTTACGTGAATTTTGCCCTGAATGAAAGATCAAATTTTAGGTTATCAACAGTTAGAATTTATTTATCGGACCAAGCAGAACAAGTATCTGTTGTTACAGGTGAATCCTTACCTTTAAACCAGCATTGGCGGCCTGTCTGATCTAAACTTAAGGCACCATTCCCTTTTTGTGCAGCTGTTGAAATAGGCAAAGCTGACAGAGTATATGCTTGATTAGATGCATCAATTGCTAAATTAATATTATATAAAGCTTGATGGCTTGGAAATGTACTACTTCCTCCAATACTCGCCAATGTTGCATTTCTATAACTATGATTCATCGCCTTATAACTTTGCAAGCGCTGCGCGAGTTGCATCAGCTCCGTTTGAACCTCTACACGATTGGCACGGACTTTATAACTAGTATAGGATGGCATCGCAATTGCAGCCAAAATAGCAATAACAGCTACCACAATCATGAGTTCAATCAGTGTAAATCCGCGCTCTTGATTACCAGTTTTCATTATTTGTAGTCCCACAAGTATATGTTGATACCATATCTGGAGTCCGAGTTTGACAACGCACACCTTCACTAGTCAACAATAAATCATAATTACGTGGTTGTTTTAAGGTTGTACCTGTTTTAGCACGCTCAACCCGTATCACCCAGTTTAAACCACGTACAGAACTTGAATCTGCGGTTTCATTACCATCTGTGCCTCTTTGTATAGATAAAGGCTTCTTGGTGGCTAAATCCAATAAAGTAAGGTTGAATTTAGTATCTGAACCATCTACAGGAATTGCTAAAGTGCCTGTAGATTGTGCATAACCTGTATATAAGTAGGTTGCATCAAAACCTTTATAGCTGAAGTTTTTAGCTTTGAATTTTTCTAGCTCTGTCGCTATTCGCAATGCTTCCTGCTTTGCTAAAGCAAGATCTTTACGCTGAATATATGCCGCATAACTCGGAATCGCGATGGCTGCAATGATTGCGATCACAACGACCACAATCATCAGCTCAATTAAGGTAAAGCCTTTCTTGAATTGCATACTCCCCCCTTAACGCGACTCATACCAGCGCATTTGCTTGAGTTTTACCTGTGTATCAAACAATTGGCATTGAGGTAAGTTTTTATTGGCAGGTAAACTACAATCCAGTGCAGATGGCTGATCACGATTCACCACTAAACTCACTGTATTTGCATTATTTCCATAACCCAGGCCCAAACCTGTACCCAAAATACCTGCACCAAGTTTTACCCGACTTGGTTTGTTTCCAGTGCCTGAATAGAAATTACACTTCCCTGTAGGTAAACAATATTGATACAGATAAGAGTCACCCGCTACACCTGCACCACAATTTCCGCCAATACCAGTACCATCACGATCATAAACATTGACGTATAGCATGCCATCTAGAGCATACAGGTCATTCATGCCTTTATAACGGCCTGCTTTTGCACTATCAAAATAAGCTTTCCATCCACCATTGAATATATTATTTTGCCCACGGCGTGCTACACCACTATCAAAGTTAAGTTGAGTTAAGCTTTCATCTTCGGTATTTAGTGTGATGCCTGTTTTATACAAGTCCTGACGTGCTACATCATTGTCATACACTACAAATACGGCATCATTAGCACTGTCTGTAGAGTTTAAACCTGCTAATGGCGAACTACGATTACCCGAACTAAATGCTACTGCAGCAAAGTAACTACCATCATCTTGATGGATGGATACGCTTGGCATTTCATAGAAACGAGGACTTAAACCCGAACCCTGATGCTCTGTAAACAAACGAACTACGCGTGTTGCAAAGTTTGCTGTGTCTGCTGCGCGGTTATTAAAGTCGACACGGAATGCCTGTCCACCTAAGTCACCAAAATACAGATGATCGGTTAAACCATCACCATCACGGTCAATGGCATTAATTTGTGAAACAACGCTATATTTTAACTCATTATTCTGAGTAAAACGGCTGGCACCTGTTTTTACACTATCACTCGCCCACCAGAGTAAATCGCCATTGTGTGCATCAAACATATACACACCATTCCCTTTGGTTGAGCTTGGGTCTGCATTATGAGTTTCATAAACAGGGTCGTAACCACCACCTACAAACATTACAAGCTTGCGCGTATCGCCCCAATTTACGTAAGCGAGAGTCGGTTTTGACCAACTTTGCCCCATTTGTTTGAGTGCAGCAGAAGCATTATCTGCATCTGGATTGATATGGAATTTCAACTCAGGCTTTTCAATGTCAGTTAAGTCCAGCGCATAGTAACTTTTACCCCCCATACGCAAACCGCCATACACCCACTGCATACCAATCAGATTCTGCGCATTTTCTTCATCACTTGCCTTACGCCCAGCATCTTTCACTGTTAATGTTCCATCACTTTTTGAAACATATTGGGTGTGTGCAACCCAAGGACCGTCTACACCATAGAACAAATTGTTTTTACCCGAACCTGTATATTTGCCACTACCTATAAATGCATTTTTTTGATTTTTCATCATTTCATGCGGTACAAAGGCAAATACTTCTTTGCCAGCGTCATCTACCACATGCAACGCACCTTGCGTAGAACCAAACATCAGGTAATCTTTACGACCCGTTGTAGTTAACTTACCATCTACAACCGTAATTTTTCCTTCTTGGGTCAGCATGACTGGCGTGGAGTGCATCACGCTTCCAAGCTCTCGGTACTCTGTTTTACTGGTTAAATCAGCTAAACTCGCAATGTTCTCTGTAATACCTACATCATAACCTAGGAAATTTAACCAATAGTTTTTATCGGCATCATACTTGAATTTGGCAATTTCATTATTCTCTGCAAATAAACTCAATAAACTCACTTGTGCCAAACGATCACCTGAAACAGCGGTTTTATCCGCTTTAATCACTCGATTGGTAAATACTTTACGTTTTGAATTTTGCTCGCCATTTGCGGCAACTAAAGTGCCCAGTGGTAATTGACCTTTAACACCATTAACCCATAAACCCACAGCATCTTTGTTGAGAGCACCCGTACTTAAAATTAAGCGCTGTAAGTTTTTGTCGACCAACTCACCATTTCTTAAATTGTATTTATTTAAATTCCCCGCCCAAAGCTGGGTATTCTCCTGAGGTTTTGGCTCAAAAGCTGCATAATATCCGTATGGCTGCAACTGAACTGGATTTAAGCTGTCTACTGGAATAGTTGGACTACCTGTTGCAATAGGTTCAAAGTCTGCCCCAGCTTTGTCTACAAAATCAAGAATACTGTTTTTAATATCTTCTGAGTTTTCAGCATAGTAGAATCCACCATCACCATATTCTGCACTACCCCACAAACAGGCATTTTTTGCATCTTGATTTGGTGCACTGTCACAATCATAAGTACCATTCGCTTTTTTAGTAATACCTGCAAAAGATGAACCAAAACCAACTACCGCTGTTTTGATACTCATATCTGCAGGGTTCTTCTGAGTGTTGGATAATAACGTACGATTACGCAATTTTTTCGCGTAGGCACCTATATATTCCCAACCACCTGTTTCACCCGCAAATAGATTAGATTTTAGCGGTACAGGCTTTAGTACATCACTACTATTAATATCAGGTCTGCCTGAAAAAGCATAAGTGCCATTGGATAATGAGTGATTCATAATCGTGCGTGCCATAGTGTCTTTAGTCGAGTTTGGCGCACCGTCTGTTAAGAAATAAATTCCGTTACCATCACAACTTTCGGTACTTCCACCCGCTGCATAAAGATTGCCTTTTTTTGCCCCATCAACAGAATAAATAAAACCACCAGCATTATCAATTGGTTGGATCACTGTTTCTGTTGTGAGTATATCCCCCCAAGGGCGAGCTACAGCATACTCTTTTTGTTCACATCGCTTATTGCTCCCACTTCCTGTCATATAAGTCCGATTATTATTCATATTATATGTTTCATAATGCATTTGACCCTGTGGGTTTCGTGCATTTGGAATAGGGTTCTCCCCTATTACAGGGGATAAACATTTGTTTTGATCTCTTTCCTCTTTTGTGGCATTTCTACTCCAATTACCACTTTGAACACATAATGACGTCCAGCTTGACAACACATTAAATCCACTTTCACAGTTTTTAAATCCTTGCGTTGTCACTTGTCGCGTTACTGTTCCACTTTTAATAGAAAATGGACTGGTACGATATGACACAATCCCAATGGTACCGCCTACATAACCTGTCCACACTGTCCCCACGATTGGCTCAATATCCATAGGCTCATTATTAACTTTCATCCAACCACCATAACGCCAGCCTTCGGGCATCTTGGAAAACACTTCCCATGCAGAGTCCATTGAACCTACTTCATTTTTAAATGCCGCCTGACTCGTGATTTGTCTCCAACCTGTAGAGCTTGTAGAGTCGGGTTTAAATACACCACCATTTATCGTTCCTGTAGTAATTGTTCTGTTATTCTGATCATACTCAGGCCAATTATTGATACATTGCTGTACTGTTGCCCCCAAAGCATTCGTGGTTGTAGTCCCGACCTCTACACAAATAAAATAAGCTTGGGCTGAGCCATTCTGCATAGCCATATAACCATCGTAAATGGTATTGACCTGCCCACTATTTGTACCCGTGCCACCTGTGGTGGTTCCCATCATATACGCACCTGCTTCTGCATACGCATGTACGGTTGGGGTACCACTTGCAGCTTTGGTAACATTTGGATAATTATTACTAGATAACTTTAAATCAGGATTAGATGTCCCATCTTCATTTGTCGTAGTATCGAGTGATTTAATGTTGGCGATTTCTCGAGCAATTCTAATCCGTTGCGCAGTGTCTAACGGTGCATTGGGCACCAATATACGCCCTGAGTGACCATCGGTTAAGCGGTTGGTCGCAGTACCAATGGTTAGTTCTGTTTTAGATGAGAATTGCCCCAAACCCATTAACACATCTGGCCCCAATTCTTTACTGGCCAATAAAGGTATAATTGCATCTTTTAAACGAGAGAGACGATCATACTCTTGCACCCATTGACCACTAATTTGTTTACGACAGCCACGCATATAGTAATCAATTGAAGTTCCACCAATGTTCACAGTCTTTTTGATGGCTGTTCTGTTTGTGGCAGGGTCTTTTAAATTATATGCCCACTGATAAATATTATAGGTTGATCCACGGGTATTGTTATATTCTGGTACAGCAACCCGGTCACATAATGCAATATTAACATCACCAGGACTGCCATAGGCATTGTTTTTTGGCAATACCAATGAACTAATTCCCATACTCCCAGAGGTATCCAACATTAAAAGAATATTGGTTTTACCCTTGGTTGAATCTTTATAAATTTCAATATCACTGGCAACTGAAGTCGGAATACTTCCACACACTGCCAATGTCATCATCATTGACACAGTTGCAGAAAGAACTTTTTTATTAAACTGTTTCATTTGCTAATCCTCACTGATTCTGTTCAACTACGACACTAGTTGCGGCTGACCACCAACTACATAGTCTGCACGTTGCGTGTTATAGGGAATATTTAAATTTTCAAAACAGCGTGATACATTTGCCGCACGCTCTTTAAAGCAACCTTCAATTTCTTCTTTACTTGCACTAGAAAAACTTGGCAAGACTGAAATCACGGTAACGCTAATACTGTTCGACACCACAGGTAAGTTGCTTGAGCCAATACTGGTCTTTTGTGCTACGTGTGCAAATGGCACCACATTGTCTATATTTTTCTTTAAATAGACTTGCGCCAATACCGCTGAACGCCCTGTTGCAAACTGATTGGCTTTACAATAACCTGTTACCCCAATTTTGGTTTTTGAACCTGTACGGGAAATTGCACTAGCTTGATTCATAGAAAAAAATGTACTTTGCGATGCACGGTAGCAAAACACCAACTCATCTTCTGCATTAGCAGCGGAGTTAAAATAGCTATACATACCATCTCGTGCCAATTGACGCTCAACCTGATTTGGATTTTCCAAATTAAATAATGCTGCGTTACTATTTTCTAATAACAAAGCCTGTACTTGGCTGTTGGTGGCCAGTCTTAATCCTAAAATCCCAGAACGAACGGCCAATGTACCAACCAGAGTAATTAAAATAAGAATGACCAAAACCACAATTAAGGTTGCACCTTTTTCCTGTTTCATTACGATGCTCCCAATGTATTACGCAAACCAACCACTTGAGTGACCAGTTGACGTATGTATTTGTTATTCAAATTCGCATCACCATCGAACACCACTTCAGTTGCGGCGCCTGGGAGGGTAATGGTTTTATTATTTAAACCAGCATCAGCCCCAATATTGGTCGCAGATCGCGCTACTACAGATACCTGCAAGGAAATCACTTGTAGATAATCTTTTTCTGCAGTAATGGATGACATTAAAGTTTTATATTGATCTATCGAGACATAGCGCAATTGATTGTTTTGTGGATTTTTCACCCCCAAAAGTACCTTAAAGGCATCAATATTTTGCATGAGCAATTGTGCATTGCTACCCAAACCATTAATCGTACTACCACCCGCATTATAATGCCCTGCATCACAGTACAGTCCGTAACGATCCAAACCATCACTGCCGTGCTGTGAGGTTGGTAATTTTGCTACATAGTAACGCTGTACCATGGTTGGGCGGATTGCTTGGGTATCCTCATTGGCTTTGGCGGTTGTAAATCCAATTCTATTGCCTTCGCAATCATACATATCTGTATTGCTTAATAATCTTTCATTGATTTTCTTGCTAGCATCATTTGGGTCAACATCTGATGCTTCTTCAATTTGATACTGTGGCACAAACTGAATCACAATTTGATCACTTTTACCTGCCGTTGCATCATCGGCAAAATTTTGTGTGCTATACGCAATATTGGTCAAATTTGCATGCAAACTGGATGGGTAGTTTTCTCGAGCAAAAATTACGCCAGAACCCACAATCTTATTGTTAATTTTTTGGTTAGACGGGGTGTTTAAGTTGGCGTGTCGTAAGTCATGAGTCAGCATTGCCAAACCAAAATTTGAGTTTTGCTGCACATCACCCATACCCAACTGAAATCCTAAAGATCGTTGTGCACTGAGAAAAATAGCGGTTGCTGCACTAACCACCAATAAACCAATTGCCAAGCCAATCATCAGCTCAAGTAAAGTGAAACCTTTCTGAAGCTTAGTCATAGTTATAAGCCTCCATAATTATGCATTGTGCATTTGGGTTATACGCTGTCCCATTGGTGCAGTGATTACCCCCACTTCCATCTGTTGCAGTGGTTGTATCCCAAGCCACATATACACATTTTCTTTTTAGGGTCGAACCTTGGCAGTCGTTAACAGCAATAGACATGCCTAAATTTTCTGCACGCAACTGAACTTGTCGAAAGTCATAGGCTGCCATTTGATTACTGGTACAAAAATTTGCAGCACAATCTATCACGGTTGCATTTGCCTTATATTCATTTAATCCATCACGATTCATACGGATACGTTCAGATAAATCTCGTGCAATATTCATAGCTTGAATGTTTTGACCTGCGTCTGCACTGGCAGAAACTGCCCGAATTTGCAAAGCAGTAAAGCCTAGCACTGCAATTCCAAGCAGCACCAATGCCACTAAAACCTCGACCAAGCCCACACCACGTTGATTTCTTATCATTGTTCTAGCCTCATCCTATTAATTTGGGCATGTGCTATTTGAGCGTTCATATCGAATCGAACCATTTTTAAAAAACTCGATGACCGCTTTTTGTGAGCTGTCTTTTTGATGCTGCAAAATAAAACACTCACGATCATTCGCTGAAACTAAAAAGCCAAACATATTGTAGGTCAGGCTATTGACTGGCTTGGTTGCCCAGTTGGTATGTTGATCTGGCAACCACTTGAACTGGCCGTCTGTTACCGAAGCATCTAATGCCAACTTCTGTTGTTTCTTGGTAAATACAGCTTCGGAACGTGCCATTGTGGACAATTCAATAATAGCTCTTGCATCGCTATGTAATTGGTTTTTACGAATCAAGCTGGTCATTGAAGGAGCCGCCATCATCGCAATAATCGCCATAACAGCAATGGTCACAATCAGCTCTATTAATGTAAATCCATTATTTTTCTGCATACTCCCCCCAAGGCGCACCAAACTTTACCCTATTAAAAATAATATCTAATTAAATTACAAAACAAACACAAATAAGGATAAAAGGCATAAAAAAACAGATAATTGCCAAAAAGCAATTATCTGTCAATTCTTAAAAAAATTCAGAATGTTAAGTCATTAACACTTTATGCCTGAGTTACAGGAATACGTAACTCTTTTGGCAAACTAAATGTAATATTTTCTTCACGACCATCTAACTCTTGCGGTGCTTTCGCCCCCCAATCTTGTAGGCGCTGAATTACTTGTTTAATTAAAATTTCAGGTGCAGATGCTCCTGCAGTTACACCAATTTTTTGGATATTTTTAAACCATTCTTTTTTTAATTCATCTGCATTGTCAACTAAATACGCATGTTTACCCATACGTTGTGCCAACTCTCGTAAACGGTTAGAGTTGGATGAGTTTGGCGAACCCACCACAAGTACAACATCACATTGCTGTGCCAAATCTCGAACAGCATCTTGACGATTTTGTGTGGCATAACAAATATCGTCTTTGCGTGGCCCTTGAATATTGGGGAATTTTCCACGCAATGCGTCAATTACTTTTGCTGTATCGTCAATGGATAAAGTCGTTTGAGTAACAAATGCAACTTTATTCGGATTTTCTACCTGTAGAGACTCAACGTCGTATTCATCTTCAACCAGATAAATATGTCCGCCATTTTTTGTGTCATATTGTCCCATTGTTCCTTCAACTTCTGGATGCCCTTCATGACCAATCAGAATCGCTTCTACACCTTCACGTGCATACTTAGTCACTTCGATATGTACTTTAGTCACCAATGGGCAAGTCGCATCAAATACCTTTAGACCACGGCGTTCAGCTTCTTGTTGTACTGCTTTAGATACGCCATGTGCGCTAAAAATAACAATATTATTATCAGGGACTTCATCAAGCTCATCAACAAAGATTGCGCCTCGCTGACGCAAATCATCCACGACAAATTTGTTATGTACCACTTCATGACGGACATAAATCGGCGGGTTAAAACATTCAAGTGCACGATTGACGATCGCAATTGCACGGTCTACACCTGCACAAAAACCACGTGGATTGGCCAATACAATTTTCATAACACCCTCAAGGCTCACTCAAAGTTTCAATAAAATTTATTCAGAAAATGACAAACAATATTCAAAAGCTATTTTGTTTGTGCGCACTCTACTCTAAAATAGAGAAGATATTTTATCATATCAGGAAAAATATCATGTCGGGTCTATTGTTTGTCGTTTCTGCTGCATCAGGAACAGGCAAAACATCTCTCGTGAAAGCCCTGCTTGAGCGTGTAAGTAATTTGCACGTTTCTGTTTCTCATACTACACGTGGTCAACGTGTGGGTGAACTCGAAGGCGTTCATTACCATTTCACCAGTAAAGAAATTTTTCTTGAGCAGGTCAATCAAGGCGGTTTCATCGAATATGCTGAAGTTTTTGGTAATTATTATGGTACGTCTCAAGCTACTGTAAAAGACCAATTGGCAAAAGGTCACGACGTTTTATTGGAAATTGACTGGCAAGGTGCTGAACAGGTTCGCAAACTTTTTCCTGAGTCTAAACAAATCTTTATTCTTCCCCCTACACAGTTTGATTTACGTCAACGTCTTTCAAATCGTGGCACAGACTCTGTAGAAGTGATCGAGCATCGCCTAAGCTGTGCTGTTGAAGATATGCAACAGTATGTTAATTTTGAATACATTATTATCAATGATGATTTCAATAAAGCATTACATGATCTTGAGTCTGTGATCAATGCAAATCGCTTAAAGCTCAGCCAGCAAGCTAATCGCCATCAATCGCTTATTACCAAATTGATTACGCCACAATCGTAACGATTTGTTGATTGGAAACTGCCGATAATTTTTAATAGATGATTTTAAATAAGCATCGATTAAAACTTGAGTCTGTAGTCAAAGCATTTTATACTGCATAGTCTATTTAAAAAATTTGTATTCAAACGAGAATTCTTATGGCACGCGTAACCGTTGAAGATTGTTTAGACCATGTAGACAACCGCTTTGAGCTTGTACTAGTGGCAAGCAAACGCGCGCGTCAATTGGCACGTCAAGGTATCGAACCGACTGTAGAGTGGGATAACGACAAACCGACTGTTGTTGCATTACGTGAAATTGCAATTGGTCATGTAACGAAAGACATCTTGAAACAACGTGATCAAGATTATCAAACTTCTAGTCTTGATCTTGCATTGTCTGCAAACAATCTTAATCTTGAAGGTTTTTCTTTCCAATAAGTTGAACTTTCTAAAAAAGCCTAGTTTTGATACTAGGCTTTTTTATTGCATATTTATATTATTTATTTTGCCAACTCATCGACAAAACTCAAAATATTTGTTAAAAAAATAGATATTTTTAATGTCAAGAAATTGACAAGAGACGCAATATGCTTTTCATTAGAGCATTAGGAAAAAATAGTTCAAATTTGTAATTTAAGATAGGTGTTCTATGCCAGGCCAAGCGGTCAGCCAAGCTAAACAACAGCTCAATATTATTATCGACGCATATTTAAAACCGAGTGATGTCGAGCGAGTACTTGTGGCTTGTGATTATGCTGATATTGCGCATGATGGCATTACACGTAAAAGTGGCGAACCCTATATTCTGCATCCAATTGCGGTCAGTTGTATCCTTGCACATATGCGTATGGATGCAGAAACCCTCATGGCAGCCTTACTGCATGACGTCATTGAGGATACAGATTTTACCAAAGAAGACATTACTGAAAAATTTGGTAAAGTCGTCGCTGAACTGGTCGATGGCGTCACTAAACTCAGTCATTCCAGCGATAAAGAATATAATAAAGCTGCTTCTTTCCGTAAAATTCTCCAAGCCACCCTACAAGACCCTCGCGTTATTATTATCAAACTTGCCGATCGTTATCATAATATGACGACCTTAGGCGCACTGCGACCAGATAAGCGCGCCCGTATTGCCCAAGAAACATTTGATATTTTCGTTCCGATGGCGCGTCTTGTTGGTATGAATGAGATGGCAGACAACCTAGAACATCTGTGTTATCAAAATCTTGATTTAGATATGTATAACGATGTTCAAGAAAATCTATTAAAGACCAAACCTGAACGATGTAAATATCAATCTGTTTGGGAACAAAATCTTGCCGATCTACTCAATAACTATAATATTGTCGGTCGTATTAAAAAGAAAAATAACAATATCGAATTACTCCGTCACTTTGTCAAAAATGAAATCGACTTACAAGAGCTTACACACAGCCATGCCTTTGAAATTATTTTACAAAGTATTGCCGATTGTGACCGTTTAGTTGAAGCTCTACGTGAAAATTTCCAAGTACTAAGTTATGAAGATCATATTCGTCGCCCTTTGCCTGGTGGCAACCAATCTTTAATGATTCGACTGAAAGGTGAAAAAACTACACTATCACTCACCATTCAAACAGAACTAATGCGTAAAGCCGCGCGTTTTGGTGTGGTTCTTGGTGAGAATGCACCTCAAGCTTGTCGCTCTGCAATCCAAGCCTCGATGAAAAATCTAGACATCTTGGTGGGTGGTGATTGTGCAAAAACCACATTTAGTGATCTACTTGATTATTTACATCAAGAAAAAATTTGGGTGTATACCCCACATGGTCAGCTGCATGAACTGCCCCAAGGTGCGACTGCGGTCGATTTTGCTTATTCAGCCAGTCTATTTTTAGGTAACCATGCGGTTGGTGCAAAGATCAATGGTGAAGTGAAACCATTGTCGACCCCACTCGTCAGCGGTCAAGTGGTTGAAGTCATTACCGATGTATTGGCGACCCCTAACCCTGATTGGCTCAGTTTTATCAATACACAAAAAGCCCGTCGTGCGATTCAAAACATTCTGCGTGACCAAGATATTGATGAACAACGTTTAGTTGGACAACAAGCCTTAGATCGCGCTCTAAAACTCTTTAATCGCTCGACCAAAGATTTGTCTGAAGCAGATTGGATTGATTTATTGCAATGGCGCCATGTTCAAGACAAAGATACCTTGTTTGAACAAATTGCAGTTGGTGATTTACTACCACAATTGGTGGCGAATCATTTATTTGCACAATCACAAAATGCTGATGAAGCAGCTTCAGAACGCTTAATTCAAGGGACTGATGGGGTTGATGTGAAATATGCACATTGCTGTAACCCTGTTTTAGGCGATCCGATTCAAGGACATTTATCACGACGTGGTTTAATCGTACATCGTGAACGTTGTCATAACCTATTGCATGAACAACATTTACACCCTGAAAATATCATGCTGTTACACTGGACCTCTGAGCAAGAAGATGATGTCAACTTCAATGCTTACCTAAGTATTGATTTAGTACTGAATGATGAGCAGATTTCTGAATTGATCTATTTGTGCCGTAAAGCCAAAACTGGTGTTGAATCTGTTCGCTCCCATGAAGGCAAAACTTATGTCAATATCGTGGTGAACAATCGTAAGCAAATTGCACAAATCATTCGTGAATTACGTATGCAGTTCGGTTTCCCTCGCATCAGTCGTCTTGCAATGCCACCAACAATTAATGAACCCATCAAAGCAAAAGCGTGCTAAGTTAGAGCTTGAGCATTTTTCAACTGAATCATGCCACTTTCAAGTATACCGTTCATTCATATCAGATGAATTGAGTTGAAATTAAGGAGAAATCGATGTCCCGCCAAGTAATCCATACTGAAAATGCCCCTGCTGCTATTGGAACCTATTCTCAAGCGATTTTAGTTGACAATACCTTGTACCTTTCAGGGCAAATTGGCTTAGACCCATACAGCATGGAATTGGTAGAAGGCATTGAAGCGCAAATCCGTCGTGTGTTTGATAATTTAAAAGCAGTCTGTGAAGCTGCTGGCGGTTCATTGGCTGATATTGCTAAACTCAATATTTTCCTCACTGACTTATCTAACTTCCAACTCGTCAACCAAATCATGGGCGAATATTTTGCACAGCCTTATCCAGCGCGTGCAGCTCTCGGTGTAGCAGCCTTACCTAAGGGTGCATTGGTTGAAATGGATGGCGTCGTCATTATTTCTAAATAATTAATGTTATGAAGAAACATAAAAACATTTTTTGTTTCTCAATAAAATTAGATACGCGATAACGTCATCCGCAACGTGTTTGAGGCAGGACTAGATCTGCAAGTTAATGTTTCTGCGATATATCAATCAAAAGATGGTAGTTAACGAGTTTTGCGGATGACAATGGTTTTGGGTACTTTTGCCGAAACAAAAGTGCCTCGAGCCGAAGGCTAATCCCAAAAATAAAACTTTTGACGTAAGACCCCGCCAAGCAAGCTTCAAACTAGTTTAAAATGATGCGTTTCTTTTGAAGTGCATAACGTCATTAAATAAAAGATTAAAATTATTAAATCACTCATTTTTAATAACTTTAAAGATAAATATAAAATATCACCGATCACGTAGTATTTTTTTATTCAAAAAGCCAATCAAGATAAGTGTATTTTTAAATGAATTTCATTGACAAGTGATAATAATTATCAATAATATTAGTTATCGCATTTAACCCTTGGGTTGAGTTTTTATGTACGTTTGTTTATGTCGTGGTATTACAGATCAAGATATTAAAAATGCTATGGCAAAAGGTGCAGAAAGCTATCGTGAAGTTCGTGATCTTTTAGATCTTGGTACATGTTGTGGTCGTTGTGCGCCAGAAGCAAAAAGCATCATTAATGAAGAGCTTAGTCTGATTGCAGCACGAATTTCTGTGGCGGCTTAAATTTACTCAGCTTTCACTCTTGTTCATCATTAAGCGCATGATTTGAATACAAAACCTAATTTAAAATCATAAATTTAGCCAACGAATAATAATGACATTTCTCCAATGATCTTCGGATCATATTCCTCACCCGCCTCGACTCAAGGCGGGTTATTTTTATATAAGCGGTTCCTCAAAACACAGTTCTATTGTTTTTGATTGCGATTTTCATTTGCCGTTCCATAAATTACTCGAAACAAGCTAAAATTTTGATTAATATAAAACATATCAGATTGCCTTAATTTTTAATTGATCTTAAGGCAGAAATTTAGAATGGAGCTTTGACCATGAAAGGCAATCGTGAAGTCATCAATCAACTTAACCAAGTGCTTTATCATCATTTAACGGCAATTAACCAATATTTCCTCCATTCACGCATGTTTAATGACTGGGGAATTGAACAACTCGGTTCAGCAGAATACAAAGAATCTATTCGCCAAATGAAGCATGCGGATAAAATCATTGAACGTATTCTTTTCCTCGAAGGCTTACCAAATCTTCAACATCTGGGAAAGCTTTATATCGGTCAACATACCGTTGAAGTGTTGAACTGCGATGTACGCAAAGTTAAAGAGAATATTGAAGCACTTAAATCAGCAGTTGCTCTCGCAGAGACTCATTTAGATTATGTGACTCGTGACTTGGTTCAAGAGATTTTAGAAAAAGAAGAAGAATACTGGGATTGGACAACAACTCAACTCGATCTTTCAGAAAGTGTGGGTATTGAGAATTACATTCAAAGTCAAATGTAAGCTGAAAATCATTGTAGATATAAAAAAACTCCTACATTATGCTCAACACCAGTCAGTTAAGGATTCTTTAATCCTCCCCAACCCTCCTTTTTCAAAGGAGGGATGAGTAGCTCAGCTACGCAAGATTACTAAAAATTATTTTAGTTACAAGAAGTTTCCCCTCTTTTTTAAAGAGGGGCTAGGGGAGATTTTAGAAATTTATGCAATAATTTTGCTTAACTAACCAACATTAAACATTCGGCTGAAGATTTTTTATGCGCTCGATTATTATGGTTTGACTATAGAACTCGGTAATAAATCTTGATAGCGCTTATCTTGCCTATGCAAGGTTTTTAAAATCCACAGCTGGTGTTCAGCTTCTGCTTTTTTACCATTAAATGCGAGTACCTGAGCATATTTATTGATGTCATAAGCCGATGCTAAATTTGCCACCATACGCCCGATATATTGCAATTGTTGATCTGACATGTGTGTATAAGGATTTAAACCAATCCACCAAACACGCTCTTTAAATTGTGTTAGGACATAGATCTCTTGATCCATGACTTCTTTTTGTGAAGCAGTGAGTGTTTTCTTTGAGACAAAAACAGATTGTTGGCGATAAATAATATAATCACGATAAATCACACCAACGAGCATCACACCAATAATCATCACAGTAACAATCACCGATGACTTTAATTTAACTGTCGGCAAATTTGGATACTGCGCTTGGATCATCCCGAGTAAAAACCCTAACGGTAATAAAAAGTATGCATAATGAATTGGATATTCTAATAATGCATGAATCAAGATCGCACAGACCATTAAACTAGCAGCGATGGAAACAGGTTCTCGGATACCTTTATTGAGCCAATACAACCAACAAACCACATAAAGGATGATCAATCCACCAATTGGAACACCATTCCAAATCAGTAAATCTAAAATCACGTTATGTGCAGTTTTGTACCATTCATGTGATGGATAAAGATCAAATGCTGCGATTTGTGCCATCCCTGTTTGGTTCCAACCATAACCAAACCAAGGATGTTGACCAATGGCGATTAAAGCTTGATTCCACATATCCAGACGCAAATAGCCAGAAGATGCTCTTTCAACCACCGATGCTGTTTGCATCACTTGATGCTCAGTTGCTGAAGCGATCAGTTGATTCAGTATCGGTAAACAAGAAATGATGATGATAAAGACAGTGACCCATGCCAATAATTTGGGAAAACTTAAACGTTTACTTTTCCCAAATTGTTTAATGCTTAGATAAATAAGAGTGAATAGGCAAACCACCCAAGCTGTACGAGATTGGGTCAATGCAATCGTGAATAAAAATATGAATGTTGCAGGAATTAAAACCAAACTTGGTAATATTCTTTTTTCATAGAAATATAAACAAGCAAACACGCCCATACATATAAAGGTTGCTAAATTATTAGGTTGGGCAAAGTTCGCATATGGTCGACTACTACTGAGAACATTAGCAAATGGGCTAAGATAAGGTTGCAATCCTAACCACTGAAATATTGCAATTACACTTGAAAGAGTAGCCCCAGTAAAAACCACGACACAGAATATTTTAAAAACCTGCTCTCTTTGTCCTTTCTCGCCAGTTGCAAGATTGTATCCCACACTCACCATCAGCCAAAACATAGCGATATAAGCTGTACACAGTAACGCATTACTTAAATAAAGAATTTGACCAAAAGTAAATTGAATCAAGGGCATTATAAGAATTGGCAGCGCGACTATTTGTGGTCGTGGAATTTTTAAGTCTTTATTGATAAATGCTGAGAGCAATGCAATAGCTGATAGGAATGTTAGTAGCTCGCTACCAAAGGTTGTCCATGGTATTTTATGGATCGGGAGTAACCATGCCAGTAATAAGAATATGGCTGAAAAAATGTATGGAATGGCTTTCATAAATGGAAAGTACAAAGAAAAACTGAGCTTATTATAAGCTCAGTTTGCAAAATTTAAGAGTTTATTTCCAAGGTCGTAAATCAACGATTTTAATCACTTGGCCTTTTTCTTTATTGATCAGTACCACCATATCTTCTGCATTAGCTTTAAGTGGAAGCCATGCATTGGCTTGCGAGTATTTTTTAATGATGTTATCTACATCTTGTTTACTATTGAATAAGTTAAGACCACTTAAATTTTGCGCACGATCAGACATTTGTTTTTGTGCATTACTTAAAGCAATATATCGTTCAGGCTTTTGTGAAAGAGAAATACCACCTAAAACTTCTGCAAACATATCTTCATTACGTACTTTTACATCCTTAGCAAATTCAACTGCAATAAATTGCGGTTTTAACCATGATACGTGTTGATATTCAGGCAATGCTTCTGCGATATGATCTTCAATAATTTCATTTTTTCGGACCAATTCAAAACGATCCACATTAAAAGCGATCCAAGCTGGTCGACCTTGCTCAATACTATAAATACCGTAGCAAAGCGCAGATATTTGCAGTGCAATAATGACACCCAAATCCATTTTTAAAGATTTTTTTCCTTCTTTATAAACAATAAAGCCAAGTACTGGCCCTACAATGACATCAATCGCGAGCATCATCAGAAAAATCTGTGTCACACCAACCGCATTTGCAAGTGGAGATGGATACCAAACAAAAAACACCCATACCAAGATAATTAATGCCGATACACACGATATACCTAAGTGACCTAAAAAAAACTTTTTCCGTTTGGATAAACTATTCATCATGGTTTAGATTCGCTCTTATTTTGCCACTCAAAGGCTAGAGATTCATTAACGTGGTATAATGAATCAAGGCTATGCTTTTGACCGTGTAATTTTTCCAGAATTAATAAATATTTTTTTGCTAGTTCTGGCTGATGATTAAGTGCCAAAGCCTGTGCATAACGGTATAGCGCGGCAGATGTTGAAAAACGATAAGTTATTTGCTTCATCCAAGCCAACTGTTCTTGAGTCATATTTTCCTTAGGTTGCGTACGAATAAACCGTATTTGCTCTCTTAATTGTGAAAGTAAGATCACATCAGGGGCCGCCTGCTTTGCATGTAAAGTACCAATATTGGACGACTCAAATCTAACCAACTGTACATCTTTTTCGATCAATTGGTATTCGTAAAATATCCAGCAATATAACGTGCTAAAAATAGTGAAACAAATTACGACGATTATTCTTGGTATTTCAATAATTTTAATTGTTTTGTCATAAGCTTGTACCAAGCCCAATAAAAATCCTACTGGCAATAGAAAAAAAGCATAATCTAATGGATATTCTAGCATTGCATGTACCAATACTGCTCCAACCATTGCAAGTGCAATAAAAGTCTCTATAGTTGTTGCCAATAGGCTTAAACGATATAACCACCACGTAAAGAATCCAATGATTGCTAAACCAATTGGAATACCATTCCAAATCAATAAATCAATGAGAATATTGTGACTATGTTCTGTCCATTCAGAGATAGGATAATTCAAATAAATTGAAAGTTGAGCCACACCAACTTGATTCCAACCATACCCCCACAGTGGTTGCTCTTGAATTGCTAATAACATTTGATGCCACATCGGTATTCTTAAATACCCTGAGCTAGCACGACTCACAGCATCGGCAGTTATGGTTACTCCTAAATAATTAGATACATAAGGAAGCATAAAAATAAATAAGACAAATATCCCTACAAAATAAGCAAGTGAATATTTATGTAAGCGAACCTGAAAATACTTAGTTTTCCAAAACCACCAGATCAGAAAAGCGAGTGCGAATACCCATGCTGTCCGTGATTGTGTTAAAGCGATACCAAACAAAATAAAGCTAGCTAGCAATGTACCGCAAATTTGATTGATATATTTTTGTTCATAGACATATAAAGATGCAATTAACCCCATACACAAAAAAGTTGCACAATTATTAGGTTGAGCAAAATTTGCAAATGGACGCGCTCCTGGGGGTAAATCTGCCAACCAAACACCACCTTGTGTTAACAATAACCATTGTTTTAAAATTACATAAAGTGAAATGATAGAACTAAAAATAAAAATACTGGATATAAGCAATAAATAGTTCGTTATATCTTCTTGTCTACCTAAATTTAATGCAGCTAAATAAGCCAGCCCAAATGACAATATATAGATAAAAGCGACTAAGCCATCCCCAAAAAAGAAGATTTTATGAGCCATGACTTGAATCAGTGGAATTACAGCAATCAAACAAATAACAAAAAACTTAAGGTCTAATATTAATTTATTCTTTAGAAAAACAGTAAACATCACCAACAATACAAGAAATGATGAAAAATCTTGATATGCAGAAATCCATGGATAATAGTGATTAGGCAATAAATAAGAAAAACTACAACCAATAAGAATCAGCATTAACAAATAAATATTAATTTTTTTCACAAGCACCTTACCAATAAAAAAAGGGATATATAAATATCCCTTCTTTAAGCTTATTTATAAATTAGTTACCGCGACATGATGCTGGTAAGTATTTCACATCAATTCCTGCTGTTGCACCTGGTCCACATTTCCAAGCACCTACTGGTGTATTAAGAGTAGCGTTACCACCACCAGCAGCTAAAGGTGTCATATCAATAGTTTTAGAAGCCGCACCTTTCAAACTAGTTTCTTTTGAAGTTGTGACAGTAATTACACCTGCACTTGTCGTTGTAACTGCCTGTACATATTTAGATGGTATCGAAGCATCTGCTTTAGTCGTATTTTGCTCACAACCATAACCATTATCAGCGGGTAAACTCGCTGCTGATTGGTATGCTTCTGAAACTGCAGTACGACATGCTGAACCTGCTAAAATTGCCTCAGACACTTTCGCACGAATTGTATAATCCTGATAAGCAGGAAGTGCAACCGCAGCAAGAATACCGATAATCGCAACAACGATCATTAATTCGATACATTCCATAAGTCGATTTCCATGTAGACATCCCAACCACATGATATATATTGTTTTTATAAGAAATAATAAATGTCCATATGGACAGCGATTTTAATGTACACTCTAGTTAATTTTGTCCATATGTTTTTATCTTTGATATAGTACAAATCCATAAACTATTTTTCTAGGATAAAAATAAATGTTAAATACTGACAAAAATTGTCACTTTTTAACATTAAATAACACTATGAGAAATAAAATTGCAAATAGTTACGTATCGCTTAAAATTAACTCGTAAACAAAATTTGCTATAACTAAATTAGCAATAAATAAATTTAAATTTGGAGAAATTTTATGAAAGAGATTCAGAAAGGCTTCACACTCATCGAGCTTATGATTGTTGTCGCAATTATCGGTATTCTTGCTGCGGTTGCTTTACCTGCTTATCAAGACTACACCGCTCGTGCAAAAATGTCAGAAGTAGTTCTAGCGGCGACTGCATGTAAAAATACTATTGCTGAAGCTGCTGATTCAGGATTAAATGTTGCACCAACAAAGACAAATGCTTGGGGGTGTGGTGAGTCTGGCTCTCCTAATGCAGTGACAAGTAAATATGTTAAAGAAATAACAACTACCGCAGCTGGTGCGATTTCTGTTGAAGCTCAACATATCAAAGCAACTGATGTTGATGGAAAAAAAGTTACTTTGACACCTTATTCTACTACAGATTTCACTAATGCAATGACGGCAGCTGATTATGTAAATGGTGCAAATAAACCTATACGTACTTGGAAATGTTCATTTGATGGCGATAATAAATATGTACCAGCTTCTTGCCGTACTCAAGCTTCTTAATTTAAAGTAAATCTAAGAACACCTCTCATATGAGAGGTGTTCTTTTAGACTAAATTAATATGTGGTTATTATTATTACCTGACTTATACTTATATATATCGCAACATAATATTAAAGTTCTTGCACTAAGTATATTTGTTATTATTTATTTATGTGCAATCTTAAAAAGTAACAAGTACCTTTTTTTATTTGCACCATTCTTTCTTTTTATTCCAGTCTACCTTTATTATATTTCAATATATCAAACAAATATTAATGAACAAATATTAAGCATTGTATTAGAAACAGACTATCAAGAAGCTATAGCTTTTATCGGCAACAAACTATTCATTTATTTAGTTTTTTGGATTATTTGGTGTATTGGATGCTTAAAACTTTTCTATAAAAACTACAAGTCTCCTTTAATTTGGAATCATCGCAGTCGTTTATGGGTGTTAATAACAGGAACACTATATTTCATTTTAACTTATGCTTTAAATCTAAATCTTGATGCTCAAGCTGAAGAATTCCTCCCGATTCAAAAAGATAGTTTTCTAACTGAAGAAAAGAATCCATATATTCAAGACATTAAAAAAACCTATCCTATAGGTTTTTTTATTTCTATTTCGGACTTAATAAAAGAACAAAAAAAAATTAATTTTTCTTTTGAAAAAAAGAAAAAATTCAAATTTAATGCAAAGCAAAATTTGAATATGACTCAAAAACAAATATATATCTTAGTAATCGGAGAAACTAGTCGCAGAAAAAATTGGCAACTCAATGGCTATACCAGAAAAACCAATCCCTTATTGAGCCAACAAAAAAACATAGTTAACTTTAACAATATGTTATCTATTTCTAGTGCAACTCGAACCTCTATACCTATGATCTTGACACGTAAATCAGCAGATCAAATTTATAACTATAATTTTCCAGAAAAATCAATAATTTCAGCTTTTAAAGAGGTAGGGTTCAAAACCTATTGGTTATCTACTCAGCAAAAATTCGGAAATTTTGATACCAGCACATCGGTTTATGCTAAAGAAGCAGACCAAGTGATTTTTTTAAATAAAGCCAATTATACAGATGCAGGCGAACATGATAATGTGATGATTCCTGTATTGAATAAAATAATTCATTCTAATGAAAAAAAGCAATTTATTGTACTTCATACTTTAGGAAGTCATTATAACTATGCACATCGTTATCCAAAAGAATATGATATTTTTAGACCATCACTTAATGATTTATCAAAATATAGTTTGCAGGAGGTTAAATATAAGCAACAACTCGTAAATAGTTATGATAATTCGATTCTATTTACTGATCATGTTTTGAATGGATTTATTGAGATATTAAAACAGCAGAAAGATGCAGAGTCTTTCTTATTATATACATCAGATCATGGCGAAGATCTTTTTGATAATGGTTGTGAAAAAAGTGGGCACGGTTTGAGAACTAAGCATAATTTCGAAATTGCTAGTTTCGCATGGTATTCAGATACATACTTAAAAAATAATCAACAGAAAATTGCTATTTTAAATCAAAATAAAGACCGAAAAATTAATCAAACGGCTATTTTCCCAACCTTAATTCAGGCGGCTAAAATTCATATTCCTGAATATACGGAAGAAAAAAGTATAATAAGCCCATTTAAAGATTACCCACGACTGGTTTTAGGTGGCAAAAATTTTGACTCAGCCCAATATGATAAAATCTGCAAGGAAATAAAATGAACCAAACCCAACAAAAAATGCTCTTTAACTTAGCTGCGATCTTTTTTATCTCAGGCTTAAGTGCTTTAATTTATCAAGTTTGTTGGCAACGATTACTTTTTACAGGTTTTGGAGTTGATTTGACTTCAATTACCGTCATCGTTTCAGTTTTTATGGCGGGATTGGGTATAGGCGCATTTTTTGGCGGTCGTATTGCAGATAAATTTTCTAAAAATATCATTATCTTATTTTGCTTGATTGAATTTGGTATTGGTTGTTTTGGTTTGTTGAGTCATCATTTAATTCTAAACTTACAAGATATGTTGATTCATGCCAACTTAGTTATGACAGCATTGGGCAGTTTTATTTTATTATTATTCCCTACATTCCTAATGGGAACAACTTTACCATTATTAACCAGTTTTTTTAATCAACATATCCAAAATATTGGTGACTCTATTGGTCAACTTTATTTCTACAATACTCTTGGTGCAGCTTTTGGTGCATTAGCAACGGGATTCATCCTTTTTAATCATTTTACCTTATCCCATACGATCTATGTTGCAGCAATGCTAAATCTAGGCATTTCATTTTTAGTTTTCATTGCCTATGGTAGAAAATAATATGAAAAATAAATATCTAATTTATCTTTTATCTTTTTTTAGTGGGTTTTTAAGTTTAGCCCAAGAAATTATTTGGATACGTTTGATTTCTTTTGCGGGAATGACGGTTCCACAAACATTTTCATATACACTTGCATTATTTTTAATGGGGATTGCTTGCGGCGCATCTATAGGTAAATCTATTTGCAAAAAAACACTCATGTGCAAATCTATGTTTTGGGTAAATTTTTTATGCTTGCAGCGATAGTTGATATTATTCTCATTGCATTGGTATATTTATTCACCAAAAACTTTAATATCTCTATCTTGTTTCTTGGCTTATGTGTGTTTATTTGTGCATCCGTCCGTGGGATTATTTTTCCTTTAGTTCATCATGTTGGAACCGCACAATCAAAAACAGGTGCACAAATCTCCAATGTCTATTTTTCAAATGTCTTTGGTAGTGCCTTAGCTCCGATTTTAATTAGTTTTATTGCATTGGATTATTTGAATACTCAGCAAGTTTATCTATTAATTTGTTTTTTTACGATTATTATTGGGATTTTTTGTTTAAATTCAGAAAAATTAAAATATGTAGGCATTTCTTTAGCTGCTATTACACTGTTATTTATGTTCATTCCAGAGAAAATATTTTATGAGCTTTCAAAAAAAGAAGATCCTTTAAATCCACACTTGAGTGCTTATCCAAGTCAAATTTTTGAAAATAAACATGGTTTTATCCAAGTCTATGAGCAAGGAAAAGACCGTGTTGTATACGGAGCAAATGTCTATGATGGAAAGCTCAATACTAATATCTTTCATAATTCTAACGGCATTGATCGCGCTTACTTACTGCCTGTACTCAAACCTGATGCACAAGAAGTTTTGGTGATTGGACTAAGTACGGGGTCATGGGTCAAAGTTTTAAGCATGATGCCAAACTTAAAAAAAATTACCGTGATTGAAATTAATCCTGCTTATATTGATCTAATTAAAACAGATCCAATTGTATCGGATATACTCAAAGATAAACGTATTGAGATTATTTTTGACGATGGTCGAAAATGGGTAAAAAAGCAACCAGAGAAAAAATATGACATTATTTTAATGAATACTACATGGTATTGGCGTGCCTACGCATCCAACTTATTAAGTCAAGATTTTTTAATTATGCTAAAACCTAGAATGAAAAATGATGGTATTCTGTTTTACAACACAACCCAATCTATAGATGCATACTATACTGCAAATCAAATTTTTCCTAATGTATATCAATATAAATTTATGGTACTCAATGCAATGCAACCAGTTTCGTTGCCAAATCATGAATATATGCAAACACAATTATGTAAATTGGTGCGACATTCAATTCAAATGCCTATTTTTAAAGATGCTAATGAATGTTCATCCGCAGCAGACATTATTTTAAAAACGCCATTAACACCATATGCAGAAATGGATTTATCCCTATTTCCATATCATCCACCTGAAGTAATTACTGATGACAATATGATTACTGAATATAAATATGGAAAGAGCCTCTAATGTCAAAACGTCTAAAATTTTTTCTTAGTCATTTAAGTATTTCTTTGATGATTGCCTTGTGTGTGATTGGTTTAGTATTTTATATTTGGTATCCAACACCTTTAGCCACAGCAGTGGGTGTGACGCATATTTTTTTAATGATGCTTGCGATAGATGTAATTGTTGGTCCTATTCTTGGCTTTTTAGTCTACAAACAAGGTAAAAAAAGTTTAAAGCTTGACTTGAGTGTTATTATTCTCATCCAACTTTCAGCTTTTATTTATGGTTTTTATAGTATAGCCCAAGGGCGACCTGTTTATATTGCTTACGTAGTTGACCGTTTTGAGTTGGTTCGTAATAATGATTTAATATTAGATCATATTGATCAAGCGAAACCGCAATTTCAGCAGATAGCGCTCGGCAAGCCCGAATTTGTAGCAACTGAATTTTCCCAAAATCAAGATACACGTTCGAACGATATGTTTGCTGAGGCTTTAGGTGGTGTATCCATTGCACAAAAACCTGAACGTTATGTCGACTTTTCAAAGGCTAAAACACAAATTCAGCAACGTGCACTCGATTTAGATACGCTAAATCAGTTTAATACTCCCATCGATGTTAAAAACGTACTTAACAAATATCCACAAGCCAATGCATGGGTTCCATTAAAAGCCAATGCTGTAGATATGGTGGTTCTACTGCAAAAAGAAAAAGGTGAAGTAGTTAAAATTGTAGATCTAAGACCGTGGGACTAATTTTAACGACATATTTCCCCCATTTTTTAAAAGGCCACTAAGTTCATAAACTAAGTGGCTAAATCAATCAAATAGTCCGAGTACTTTGTCTCAACTCAAAATTTTCTAGCAGTAAAGAATTGCACTTTTGTAGCAGTTTTTCATAATCTTCTTTCAGCTGCTCATAATCACTTTTCACGGCCTTGGTTTTACTTTTAGCCTGCTCAATTTGCTGTATAGGCGAAAGTACATTTTGCCCCGCTTGCTTTGCAGCTAGTTCAATTGCTTGCACCAGTGCAATATGACGACTCTTCTTAATCGAACCTCGTTTACGTCCTGCTTCAAGTGCTACGGTGTCATTATTAATGGCAGACCCTTTCGGTAGGACAGTTGGCTTATTCGCTTTTAAACGCTCCAAAGCAGCATAATATTCATTGATTGCGCTCATGTTTTATTCCTCAATATTAGTTATTTGAATTTTTGTAATCATTTTATTTAAAGCCATAATATCGCTGTTCATTTGGTCATACAGCAGACTCCCTTGTGCTTGTGTATCACGCACTTTTTGTATCCGTTGCACTGCCTTTTGTATTTTATCGGCACTGCCAGTATCAAAAATTGCATGTGCACAACTCAAACAACTGGTAATTGCCGTAAAAGAAATTTTTTCGCAAGCATCAGGATTGGTACATGCACCAAAAAGACTAGCTTTGTAAGCAATTTCCCCTTTTTTCATCCGTTTAATCGTTTCCTCACGATCTGGAAATACCTTCAACAATTGCTCACGGTCTTTTTGCAGCTGCAAATAGGTTCCTGCACCACCGAGCAAACGCCTAGAACTATGAATAACACCTTCCTCAAACTGCGCATAAGAATGCACCAGACGCTGATATTCTAGCTCCTGAATAAACTCTTTTTGGCTATCATTGGCTAAAATATTAGGGGCAAATACTGAGTTTTCCCGATAATACAAGGTCATCGCTTCAGTCAAATGCTTATATTGCACCGACAAAGCACCCAAACCGATCACACCTGAACGCGCACCATATACCGCTAAAGAACGTCGAAATTGATGGGTACAAATATTCCAGTATTCACCTAGCTGACAGTCTTTTTCGTCCCGCCAGTTGCGGAAAGCATCGAAAGCTTCTAGCTCGGCTAAATCACTTTCAATGATTCTCAATCCATCACCCAGTGATACGCAAATACGGCTTAGATACTGGTTAAAATTGGCTTGTGTTCGGGTTGGAGCACCTGAAAAATTTGACACAAAATCCTTTTCATACTCAATATTTCGATTATTTTTATATCGATGTTTTTGTGAATATAATGTTGGAAATAATGGATATTCAGCAGGGTTCGACAGATCATAATGCGGGTTGAACAGAGCGTAAATTTCACCAATACTTTGTGCTGCATGCACTCCAAACTGAATATCTTCAAATGTGATCCAATAAGTGGATTTATTCCCACCACCATGTAACTTTGATGTATAGCCCATAATGATATGCACAAGATGCTCACTGCTTTCCATCGTTTGATAGCAATCATAAGACAATTGATTTACTTCATTGTCCCGCATCCCTGTAAATAAGTGAATCCAAAGCTTGGCCATACCTTGAACCAAAGTCATATAACGTGTGAGGTTTGAATGCTTTCGAATCTGATTATCTTCAAACAGTGCAGTTAAACCAAGTAAGTCACGAGCATCGGTAAAACTTATCGCATTTTTTGCACGCTTAAATTCTACAGGCATGAGTGCAAAAGTTGAATTACTCTGGATACGCTGAAACCATTTCAGAAGTGCTGATGCATTTTGATTAAACTCATTTAATTTATCTGCTAAAGCATTAATTAAGCCTATATAAAGCCGTGAAGGAATAACTTTGGTTTGTGGGCCTACTTTACCTGACTGCAACCTGAGTTGAGCAGCCAACTTTGCTAAATGCTCTATTGGCTTATATGTACTAAACGCAGGAATGAGCAATGGGTATTGCTGTTGTAAGGCAAAACAATCCGTTAAAAATGCTTTAATGTGAATGGCTTTTTGATAGCTCACACCAACATAAGCATCATTTACTTTTGACATATAAGCAACATCGCTAAATAACTGCTGCAATGTACAGCCATTCTTATATGCAATTGCTGCAAACTGGCGTAAAACCGTATGCCGCTGTTCGATACTTTTAATAATCGACTTACCAGATTTAATATAAAGCAAAGCAAAACTGATTTTTTTCATTTCTGCCCGAATTTGACAGTAAAGAAAGTCATTTTCTCGGGCATTATCAAGCCAACTATCAAAATTCAGGCGACAATCACACTTCGGTAAATATGGAGAAAGATCCCAGATATTGTCTGAATAAACTGACAATATCCCACCACTCTTCATTCGCGATAATACAAAAGTACTTGGAACAGTCAGCTGATTACTCTGTAGATTGTACTCATCAGGTAAGAACTGCTCAGCAATACCCAATGAATATAGATATGAATTAAATGAACTCATGATATCCACCCCAAATCAATTAGCAATTCAAAATGATTGAGCCAATAGGCATCTAAATCACCGCTTTCTACTTCTTCTTGAATTGAAAAAATACGATCACGTAAATTTTCATAAGTATCTGATAATTCGTTTAGTACTTCGTCAATTCGATGTAGCACAACCCCAAACTGCTGTTCCCACTTGATTAAGTCCGTGGCTTTTTGCTTAACGTAGCCGAGTAGGCTTTTCAGTGATAAAAGCTTACGCACATCTTCGTCATCAGCGTGGACTGCATAGTGTTGGCAGAATAAGCAATGCTCAAATTGCTGACAATTGGGTGTAGGGGCTCGTTCAGTAAACCCAATAGCTTTTTCAGGCTGTGGATGGATAGAGGCACATGCCCCGACAGGTGAGGCTTGAGCATCAATAGTTTCATCTAGCAATTGCACCGAAATTCGTTCAAGCGTTCGAGTTTTTGAGACGGCAACTTCTCGCAGCTCATTAAAGAACTGTGAAATTTGTTGAGCTGCATCTTTGAATGAAGTACGTGCATAATTATTTCTTGCTGTATCGAGAGAGTGACCCATGACTTCAGCTTCAAGCAGTAGATCTCCAGCGCTAAACTCAACAGTTTGACTGCTTTTATGTTTACGCCACTGCTGCGGCCTAATCCAAACCATTTTCGGGAAAATGCGCTGTAAAAAATTTTTTATTAATTGTAATCTGCCGTTGCTTACAGGTCCCAATTGCTGAATTTCGTTGCGCATTGGAAAGACAAAATCACATGCTTCATCTTGCACATACCACTCTCGAAGTTCCAGAATTTTCCTAAAAACTGGCTCAAATTTCACCCCAAATTCTGGTCGTACTATTTTGTCACCTGCACGGCTTTTTGTTCCTGAAAACCTGCGCCCTTGGATACTTGGTAGGATTTCCATCGTATCAAGTTGTAACTGTTGAGCAGTGTCTAGATTTGCACCAGTTTGCGTAATAAATAACAGCATACCAATGGCAAGACCATAGGAGGCAAGTCTTGTACGCTCTAAATGTCGCTTGTCTTTATTACGCTCTTCAAGTTTACGAATCGCTTGATTGCGATTTTCACGTACACGTTTTCGATGCTCACCATCTTCTTCTAACTCAAAATCAGCAAGCATTTTAGAAAGGGCTGGAATAATTGGATATTTGGCTAAATAATTCTGCATATCAAACTGAATATGCTGTTTTTCAGTTTGATGATGAAAGCCCGAATAGAAATAAAAATCTTCTTCATCTACAGATTGAAAATGCGCAGGAAAGTCATTTTCTTGTACAACAATACGATGAATTTCAAGAAAGACATTCAACAAAGTTGCATAAGTTTTTTGATGATCTTCTTTAGCGACTGGCAAAACAGGCACATCATAACGCTGAGACTGTACTTGCATCGCTTGACTAACAATATCAATTTCATGACAGTCAAATACATATGCGATTAACTTCGCTGCATTACGCTGATATTGCTTTGCTGTATGTGCAGCTAGGTTTTCTTCATCAGTATCTGCAAGCAAAGTGCGATCAACTAAATATTTGCTGTAACGACGATACGCATCTATCACACTGTCTTGATTTGATAAATCAAAATTTTTCTTTTGGCTATCCACCCAATCTAAAAAAAGTTTACTGGTGTAATAAAATAGTCCTTTTGACAAATCTGATCCGCTCATTTGCAACAAATAGTCCGTTAAACATTGCAAAAAATAACGTCTTTTTTCATCAAAAGATGTAGATAACTGTTGTTCTGACGAAGCCTCGCCAAATACTCTTTTACGATAAAACAGAGTTCCAATGTCAAATGTCTTAAAAGTAAAAGAAGCTGTCTTATCTTTGCAGACAAGAACAAGTCGCTCATGCTCATTAATTTGTTTGTTGATATCTGAGATATGCACCAAAATTGGAGAGCGTCTAAAATTCATGACAATTCTCCTGCTAAATTGACAGAAGACATCACGTATTTCATTAAGCTTGATTCATACTCATGCTGAATTTTACTGCGCCATTGCAATCGTGATTTATAATTCAAATACTGTAAAGTCGTGCTGATGTTGCGATGTCCCATCCGAGCTTGCACATACTCAACAGCGGTCATAGCAGAATGCCCTTCAGGTAGATGCTGTAACTGACTTTCCAGCAGATTCATCCCAAAACTGGCACGTAAGTCGTGGAATTTGAAACTTTTAAATTGTGGATCAATCAAGCGAATTTCGGGTAATAGCACGACTTTTAAATAACTACGTACCGCTTCACCCTCATACAGTTTCAGCCTCGCCCCAAATGAGTCAGAGGCTTTGATCTGCTCAGTCAGTTCTTGCTGTTCGGCTTTGCTGGTGTAAAAAGGTGTACCAAGCTTGGTGAGAAACACATAGTTTTCATCCGAGTCGCCATAATTTGATTTCTGTCTACGCAGACGCGCTTTCTCACTATTGATATAGATTTTAAGATCTTGCACTAACCAATTTGGAATCAAAAGTGTCATCGGCTTTTGAAATTTAGTGTCCACACCTGTACCTGCCCCAACTGGCAGACGAATAAAGCCATGACTATCAAGCTCACAACCAATTAATTTTTTGATTCGTAAAGTACAAATCGTTTGTAAACGCGCACCTGTGAATAATGCTAGATAGAACATCAACTGATATTCTCTTGATGATTTTTGCAGTGCTTTTAATATGACAGTTTGCGATTCAACGCTGAGAGGGCTTAATTCACCACCATCCACAATCGCTTCAGAATTTGGCGCTTTGGCTGGAACATGAATCGCAAGATCATGCGACTTAATTGCCATTTTTCTACGTGCGCCAAACTCATTATCCACGGCAATATATTTGTAGACATCTTTAAACGGTATGCCATAGTGCTGATGATCAACTAAGTCTTCTGTAACGAGAAATCGATAAAAATTCACTACCGCATTAATTCGATTACTTGCAGAGCGAGCTGAAATTAGACCTGCATTCGCATGCTCAATAAGACGAGCACGATATTTAAAAATCGCATTTAACTGTTTTAGTTTGTGGAACTTCAAACAGTCCAGTTGCTCATCTTCTAAAAAACGCTGAAAATCAACCAACTGATTGGCAATAGATGCAAATGTTTTAAAATCATACTGTATTGTTTGCTCAAGTTTTTTCAGCAAATACAGATTAAAAACGTCAGAAGGGCTACCATCTCCCTGAACAATTACAGGGAATTCAAGGTAAGCATCACCATGTTTTTCAAACGCTGCATCATTTAAACAACGGATTGCATTAACCAACGTCAATAACTGAAATTTTTTGATGCTCACAACTTTGGCTTTCGATTGGTAGCGTGACTGACCATTTTTAAGTTTAGTGCTCATTTTGAGTCTCCTGTTTATTAAAAAACAGGCAAAAAGTGATCTTGAGATAGGATTGACAAAAATGCCCCTATTCATCAAAATACAAATGTCTGATCAGCAATGAAGACATTCATAAGAGCTCATGTTCCCGCATGGGCTTTTATACTTTTTGCCGAATGAAAATAATTACTTTTAAAATTTAGCCCACAGCATCTATCTCTTTTGTAGCGTTTTTTGATTTATACTTGATAAATCATTCAAATAGCCTTGGATTTTAAGTTCTCTCATAATCAGTACTGAAGACTGTGCATCAAGACTTCTTAAATGATCTGAACAATATCGTTGATAAGCCTCACGAATTTCAGTATTCGGTAGCCGAACCAAGAATGGCTTTCCTTTCATATCGTTTACCCTTGCGTGTTAGTTCATGATTTTCTCGAGTGTGTTACACTATGTTAGTATCGCTAACAAATTAATATTAATCGTTTGATTAACTAAAATCAATAGGATTTATTCAAATGAATAAGATTTTTTTAACAGAAGAACGTAATAGGTTGAATTTAAAAGCAAAAGATGTAGCTGAATTTGTTGGTGTAGCAATTCCTACACAGTCTAATTATGAAAATGGCAAACGTTCTCCAGATGCAGAGTATCTTGCTAAACTTACGGAATTAGGCTTTGATGTTAATTACGTTTTAACAGGCAAAAGAGAGTCTTTAAGTCTGGCAACACAAGAAAAAATGCTGATTGAATTATTTCGGCAAGCACCAGAAACTGTACAAAGACATATTTTGGCTGGGTTATTAACTCAAAATACTACAGAACCACCTAAGGGTAATATTGTTACGGTCGGTGACTCAAATACTGGGAATGTTGCAGGAAGAAATATAACTCTTAAATAAATAGCTAGGATTCTTATGACAAATAATTCTGTTTCTGTCGGTCATTCAAATACAGGCAATGTATGTGGTGGCAATTTAACAATTAATCACTCATTACCATGTAAAAATGGTGATGGGATGCTTTCTTATGAAGACTATCAAAGGTTTCCTTATTGTAATCAATGTATCTCATCATTCCGTAGTCAGACATTTTTTCGCTATAAAAAACATGCTATCGCGATTTGTTGGGTAATCTTTGCCTTAGTAATTGGTGGATTCTATTTCATTATGGGACGTTTACCAAATTTTGCGGGTATTATGTTTCAGAATCATAATTTAATGGAGCCTTTCATCCCATTAATGTCAACATTAATTTTATGTCTTGTAATTTTTTATCTAGGTAGAGTTTATGCTATATTTTTAGCCCAAAAATATATCAATCAAAATTTAAGCTATCACTAACATAAAACTTTGCTGACTCTATATTATTTTTAAATTTATCAATAAATTATGAACCAATTAGTTCCCTGCTTTACAAGTCTTCACTGTATTCAAATAAATCTTGCATATTACAATTAAAATATTCACATAAGGTATTTGCGACTGAAAGTTCAATTCGTACTGCACGATCATAGTAAAGACTTGTTAGCGTATTACGATTGATACCAGTCGCCTGAGCCACCTCACTTAACTTTAGAATTTTTCGCTCACCCATCAAAGTTGATAGCCTACATCTAATCATCATAACGACCTTTAAATTAAAAAATTAACCTACAGCAAGTCAATTTAACTTGATAAATCATATTTAGAATGATAATTTAACCTACAGCAGGTTATTTTGTTTCCTAAAAACAAATTAACTTCTCTAAATCTCATTATATAATTTTTTATGGAAGTTCAGCTATGAATAACTATTTTTCTCCAAAATTCTCTGTTTCAGAGGAAGTTCGTTCAACTGCTGTTGCACTAATCAAAGAGTTTAATATTGACCGTACATTTGATTTAGCTTTGTTTCTGAATGTTAACCCCAATTTAAATGACCAAGATGCAACTTTAGCGTGGGTTAATTATTTTGAAAAAAATCAACATGATCTCAGTGACTTCAATCATGTCAGACGCCACTTTATGAAAAATTTTCCTAAAATTATGTTTGCAAATTTTAGCGAATAAAACAAAGGGAGATATCAAATATCTCCCTTAATTTTTATAGTAATAGGTCTCTTTCATAAATCATTATTTAATCAACTGATAGTTGTAAATTCCAGCAATCAAATTAAATCTTAATCCTAGGCGCTTACCACGATTTCTGTATCTTTCACCTAAAATCTTAAAAGATTTTAATTTGCCAAATATATGTTCTATCCCTATACGTCTTTTGTTGATTTCTTTGTTATAAACTTTTAATTCAACAGCTAATTTTCGTCCTCTTTTTGCCTTGAATGGAATCAGACTTTTTTCATAGACCTTATGAATACCTTGGTAGCCTTTATCTGCCAATATAAATGCATCTTTAGGAATGCATTTTAAATTTTCTTTAAATAACTCAAAATCATGTTTACTTCCTTTACTCATACATAGACTAAGTATTTCTTGGGTCTTGTAGTGAACAATTGCCTGTACTTTGAATGTATGTGCTTTTTTCTTACCGCTATAGCTTTTCTTTTGTTTTTTTTGGACGTTGTACTGTTATTTCAGTTGCATCAACAATCACAACATTCCAATCAAGTTCACTGCCAGCAGGTATTCTTTTGTGTAAATTAAATAATTTAGATTTCGTTAAGCAGTCTTCTACGTGACGAACGATTCGTGATGCAGTGGCTTCTGAAACACCGTAGCTCACTCCAATATGGAATAAAATTCTGTATTCACGCCAATAGCTTAGGCATAGAAGGAGTTGATCTTCTAAGCTTAAAATACTGGGTCTGCCTTTAGTAGGAATATGCTTATTTAGTTCAATGAGCATGATCTTGAAAGTTGACCAAGTGATACCTGTGAGTCGCTTAAACTGAATATCTTCAAGCTTTTGAATATCCGTATATCTCATACTTGAATTATCTATTAAATCCGAAAAATATACTGATTTAAAAGTGACCAATTAACTGATCATTTTTTGATTTATGAAAGAGACCTAATGTCTCTTATGGTAATCTCAACAAAAAGTAAAATTCAATTTAATTGGTTGTAAAAATATGGAATCATTTATAAAAGCAGACCATATTGAGCCTTCGGTCATTGTTTTTGACGTGTTTGGTACACTTGCAAAAATAGGGGAAAGACGTTCCCCATATAGAAAATTAATGAAATGGCTAAAAGAAAATGGGCGACAACCAAAACCTGATGATGCCAAATTTATTATGTCGCACAATTTAAATTTAGCAGAGCTTACAAAGCGATTAGCAGTAAATATTCCATACCAATTTCTGCAAGAACTTGAACATGATTTAGATGAAGAGTTACGCTCTATTAGACTGTATGAAGATACCTTATCAACTCTGGAAGAATTAAAAAAATTGAGATTCAGATTGGCATTATGCTCAAATTTAGCTATGCCATATGGAAAAGTTGTTTCTTCACTTTTACCTTCTCTTGATGCTTATGCTTGGAGTTATGAGGTTGGAGCAATTAAACCAGATTCACAAATTTATCAATATTTAATTAATAAATTACAATGTCATGCCAAAGACATTTTGTTTATTGGAGATACTCGTTTAGCTGATTACAGTGGTCCAACTGAATTTGGTATGTCAGCACGTTTAATTGATCGTATGAATGGGCAAAAGCTAGCAGATGTTTTAGCTGATATCATTAAGTGACGAGTCTTGGCTTAGGGCTAGAGAACAAATTATTGATAAAAATATGTATAATTCAAATGACTCAAATTAGTTTCGTTTCTTTAGCTTTTTCATATAAGCCTCACATTTAGAGAGCATACCAAAATTTTTTAAAGTTGTATCCAATCCTACCATTGCATACTCAATACTTTGAATCTCACGCTGCTGAGCAAAAACTTGAATCGTAGGATGTAACTGTTCTGAGCAACTGGCATCGTTGCTAAAGTAACCTGAGTTCGACGAAATCTGCTTAGCCTTTTAGCATATTTTGGAAAGTTGGCTTATTGGGATTCAAACAATAAGCCACTACAGCAGCCATGATATTCACCATGAAGTTATTTACCGAACGATGACGTGAATGTTCAAGTTGATGTAAATTTTTTAATTGATCATTCACAGTTTCGATCAATCCTCTTCTGCAAAGTAATTGTTTTTCTTCTTCAGTTTGGATGGGTTTATTTTTCATATTCCGACGTGATGGGGTCAATATTTTCAGTCCTCTTGCTGCTAAAGCTTCGGCTTTTGCTTTGCTCAAATAGCCTTTGTCTCCGAGTAGGATTCCTTTTAATTCTTGAGTTAAAGATTCTAATATAGCAACATCATGAACATTTCCCGATGTCAGTTTGAGATTAATAATTTCACCTAAATTATTGATAACGATATGTAATTTAAAACCATAAAACCAACCCGTACTACTTTTTCCACGGCTGGCCAAGCCTTTAAATACACGATGCCTTTTAATCCGAAGATTATGGCAAACTACCAATTTAGTGGAGTCAATGATACTGATTCCCGTATCTTTTCCTTTCACCTGGTGGAAGAAACTACTCAGAGCTTGCAAACAACGGGGCATGATTTCAATAAATCGGTTGTAGCTAAGCAGTTTAGGAAAAGCAGATTTCCAGAATGGAACGATCATTTGGCAATAAAAATATTTGAAGAATCTAAAACCGGATTGATGAAATAAAATGACAATGGTCATTGCTTCAGACAAGCTCAAGGCTGACTTTTTCAGTTTGGATTTTTGATCAGAAATTAAAGCTTTTTCTAAAGATTCATTAAATGTTTTGCAGAAATCGTCCAAAATACAAAATAATTCGGTAATATGATCCATTGAAAAGCCTTGTTTTATAAAATTTTGTATTGAGAACCAATATGTTATAAATTCAGGGCTTTTTTTCTACTCTTTTTTATATCGAACTCAGGTTAAAGTATTTTAAGGTGTTGGTATTGGAAAAATATATTGCAGCAAACAATCGCCCATCTTTAAACACAATCGCTGATGAAGCATCTAAACAGCTTCCAGACCGACCTTCATAACACAGAGCCTCATCTGTTTTCAGTAAATAGGGCGCTGAGTAATTGTCGAAATTCGATTGAAATTTTAGATAATCGTGCTTTAACAATGTTTGAAGTTCTGTTTAGATTTTTGGATTCATAACAATTTGAGGAATTGATGAAATATCTGAATATTGAATGAGGTCTAGTTCTTGAGCATGAGTAAAAACGGAGATTGAAAAAAGTAGAAAAAGATAATATTGATTCTTCATATCAAATTTATTATTTTGATTTCCATATTGACTTACTTATGGATTGTTCATTTTATATGGACACTTATGGAGTATCGATAAGGGTGAAACCCTTTTGAACTGATTTCATAACATTTCTCCAATGTTTTAAAAATTTTTTATCGCTTTTTAGAGCTTTTATGAGTCTGTCTTATGTGGAAAAAAACCAACAGCCCTCGAACACATTCTGATTTTAGTGTGAATGTAATTCTTTACAAGCTTTTTTTATTGTTATTTTTCAACATGTAATTTAACGTAAAAAAGTGACATTTATGGTCACTTTTTTAAAGAAAAAATTCAGACTTTTCTGTTCTAATTCAAAATTATAGGTTGATTTGACAACTCGTTCATCATATCAGGTTTTTTATCATTGTAAAACAAATTCAATACTTTACCTATTTCTGCTACACCATTAACTACAGCAGAACGATACTGCTTATTTTTAAGCTCAGCAATAATTTGATCGCAGATTTGCTGCCAAACCTTTGTAGACGTCTTTAAATTGATCCCCCGATCCACCACAATTTCTACAGTTTGCTCACATAAGTTCAAATACAGCAAAACGCCACTATTAAACTCGGTATCCCATACACCCAACTCAGCAAAAAGTTGTTGTGCTCTTAAACGTGTATTTTGATAATACGCCTGATGACTTGGAATATGCCCTTCGATCACCACCTGAATTTCACCAACATGACCATCTTCCGACTGTTGTACAGCTTGAGCAATCACAACCTGATCTTGTTTAGAAAAATACCGTTTAGATGCAGGCATATAAAAAAAGTGCTTGAGCCAACGTCTAAAACTCGGTTCAACTGATTCTTGCAACTTAGGTTGCGTCACAATTTCTGTTGTATCGTTCTTTGTTACCATGAACCTGATGCTCCCCCTCCACCAAAACCACCTCCGCCACCGCTGTAGCCTCCGCCCCCACCGAAGCCTCCACCACGTCCACCACCAGAAGCGAACATTTGGAACAGCAACTGCGCGATTGAAGTGATCAATAAAAAGAACACACCAAAACCAAGCACTAAACTCATCACGATGCCTGAGCCATAAATCATACCTGCCGCAGCAGCAGTTACTCCTGCCACAGATGCACTCAAACGATTCCCCACAATAAACGATGCAAATACACCAATAATCAAAATAATCATCGTGGTAGTGAGTGTTCGATCTTTGGCTTCCTGTGCTTTTATCGCTTGATCTTGACGATCCTTGAGTTCATCCGCAGCTTTGGCGGCTGTCTCTGGATCCATATCCAAGATACGCTCAATTTCATCAACACCAGCTTGGATGCCTTGACCAAATTGGTTTTGTTTAAATGCTGGTGTGATTTGATTACGGATAATACGATTGACCATAATATCTGGAAGCACACCTTCCAAACCGTATCCTGTAGCGATATGCAATTTATGATCATTCACCGCCACTGCAATCAATAAACCATTGTCTTGTTTTGCTGAACCCAATTTCCATTGTTCCGCCACACGCATAGCAAAATCAAAAATGCCTTCATTACCTGTTGTCGGAACAATAATCACACCAATTTGTGCCTTGCCCTGACGGTAAATATCTTGAATTTGTTGTTCGAGATTTTGCTTTTCCGCGGGAGTTAAAACATTTGCTTGGTCAATAACTGGTTGATTTAAGCTTGGAATATCACGAGATAACTGCCCTTCTGCCATATCATTGGCAACAGCGATTGAATTTTGAGTCGCATCAGTCGGTGCTTGTGATTGAGTTTTCGGTGCAGTATTTGTTGCTTGTTGCCCATTGATCGCCGATGCATTTGTACCAATCACATTTGGAACATTCGCATTAGGCACAATTTTACCTAAAACTACTGCTTCCTGTGCCTCTTGTTCATCCGTTGCTGTTGCCGTTTCAGCCCATACGGTTGATTGAACAGACAGCATCAACCCAAACAGTATAAAGATACCTATACTGATTTTTTTAATTCGTGATGCTTGTAACCATTCAATCATCAAACCACCTCTATTCACACAATGCCTTCATTAACCAGATCAATACCCCTCTCGATTCACGTCAAATAAGATGGTGAGTGAGGTATTTTGAAATTAGTTAAAATTCACTGTTGGCGCTTTAGAAGCACCTGCTTCTGCACTAAAGTTTGGTTTGGTTTTCATACCAATCACTTTAGCAGTCATTGCTTGAGGGAATTGACGTACGTAAGTGTTGTAATCTTGAACAGTGGTCACATAACGAGTACGTGCAGTACTGATGCGGTTTTCCGTACCTTCTAGTTGCACTTGTAAGTCACGAAATTGCTCATTGGCTTTTAGATCTGGATAATTTTCAGTCACTGCCAATAAACGTGATAATGCACCTGTCATTTGCGATTGCGCTTCTTGGTATTTTTTGAATAATTCAGGATCGTTCAACACTTCTTTATCGACTTTCAAGCCTGCAACATTGGCACGCGCTTGAGTGACTTCAGTCAGTACTTTTTCTTCGTGTGTTGCATAACCTTTCACCACATTCACAAGGTTTGGAACCAAATCTGCACGACGTTGGTATTGGTTTTCAACTTCTGACCAAGCTGCAGTTACTGATTCATCTTTAGCCTGCAAGGTATTATAGCCACAACCTGAAAATGCCAAAGTACTTGCCAATGTAAGTGCCAATAAGCCTTTTTTCATTGCATTCATCATATTTCCCTCAAAGATATTTCGTTGTATTTGTTCATATATATTTGCATTCTAAACACAATTTGCACAAGTTTTGTGTATTTTTGCTATTCTTTAATCAAAATATTTCTTTTAAATGTTGCCATAATTGAAATACAAATGCTTTGAATTGAAACCACTTAGAATGTAGGAAATAGTCTTTACGCTTTTCCAATAATTGTGGATTGCTATAACTTAAGTCTTTAGCCCGATCATAAAGAATATCAACGGTATAATTATCTGTATTGTATTTTGTAAGTTCGATATTTGCCATATTAAAAACAATCTGCGCGCTGATTGGATCATGCTTGACAAACCTTAGCCGCTGATCCATTTGTATCTCACTGTCTAGCAATATTTTGTCCAAATCATAATGCTTATTTTCAAATACAATTTCTTGCACTTTTGCCTTAGGTACAGTTGAAGTACCAAAATCTAAACCTAATACATCATGGGTTTGAATCCATTTTGAATCTTTCTTCTGCTGGATCTGTGCATCCAATATTTTTAAATGAATCCACTCACTGCCTTGGTGAATATTGGCATCACGTTGCATACCTTGCGCAATCCAATATTTCGCTTTTTCTAAATCACCTGAAAGTTCGTAGGCTGTACCTAAATTTGCCGCAGTCTTGGCTAAATTGGGATATTGTTTTTCAAGTTGTTTAAATATTTTTATCGCATCGTTATAGCGATGGGCAAAAATGAGCAATACACCATAATCATTTAATTCTTCAACTGTTTTTATTTTAGCTTTAGTTTTCTCAAGCTTTTCTTCTGCATATTCTTGAGTCATAGCACCTGCCCCCATATCAAAGGCATAACTATTAATACATGCAACGGCTGAGTTTGAAACCGCATAAGCTAGGCTTAAAAATAAGATATTTTTTATTGTCATCATTTTGATTCATTATTATTCAATGTATTCATTATATATTTCAGCCACAAAAAAGCCACCCTAAGGTGGCTCTCATCAAAATGATGGTTTATTCATCATCTTTTTTGTCTTCTGAAGGAGGTAAGTCCTTCACAGCTTCTGCAATCAAACCAAACATATAGTTTCCGTATGCATTGGTTTTGTCATAATGGAAGCGCAGACGTGGCGTTACACGTGTTTTAATGCGACGACCCAGTTCATGACGCAAGAAACCAGATGCTTTATTCAATACATCTAAAGTTTCTTTGTTCGCAGCTTCACTTTGTTCATCACCCAGTTCACGCCCCATTACAGTCACGTAAACTTCTGCATAACCTAAGTCTGGGCTTACTTTTACCGCAGAGATGGTCACGAGACCACCTAAGCGTGGATCTTTCAGCTCCTGACGAATCAGTTCAGAGAGCTCTCTCTGAACTGTATCTGCCATACGCTTAAGACGTTGACTACCCGCCATTAAAGACTCCGTTTGATCAACTGAACATCATACACTTCGATCTTATCTTGTGCTTTGATGTCTTTATAGCCTTTAACCGCAAGACCACACTCCATGCCCGCACGAACTTCTTCAACCACTTCTTTATAGCGACGAAGAGATTCAAGCTCACCTTGGAATACCACCACATCATCACGAAGTACACGAATTGGTTTGTTACGATGCAACATACCTTCAAGTACCATACAACCTGCAGCAGCACCAAATTTACTTGAGTGGAACACTTCACGTACTTCAGCAACACCCAGAATCGTTTCACGATGTTCAGGAGCCAACTTACCGCTCATTGCATCTTTTACGTCATCAATCAATTGATAGATTACGCTGTAGTAACGAATATCGATGTCGTCTGCATCTGCTTTTTGACGTGCAGTATTGTCCGCACGTACATTAAAGCCGAGCAAGAACGCTTCTGAAGATTCAGCAAGAATCACATCAGACTCAGTGATCGCACCGACACCTGAACTGATCACACGAACTTTAACTTCGTCAGTAGATAATTCAGAAAGTGCAACGATCAATGCTTCGAGAGTACCACGTACATCTGTTTTCAAGACCACATTGACAATCGGCACATCTTTTTTGCCCATTGAAGCCATCAAGTTTTCAAGACGCATTGCAGATTGACGCTCAAGACGACGTTGACGTTCACGATCTAGACGAGCTTCAGCAACTTCACGTGCTTTCTTCTCATCATCAACCACAAGAACTTCATCACCCGCCATAGGCGCTTCTGGAAGACCCAAGATTTCAACTGGAATCGAAGGACCTGCAGATTTGATACGTTGACCATTTTCATCTGTCATCGCACGAACACGACCATAAGATGCGCCAGCAAGTACCAAGTCACCTACATTCAATGTACCGTTTTGTACAAGAATAGATGTTACCGCACCACGACCTTTATCTACACGTGCTTCAATAACAACACCTTGCGCAGCACCTTCTTCAGATGCTTTCAATTCTAACAATTCAGCTTGAATTGAAATTAAGTCAAGTAAGTCATCGATACCGGCACCAGTATGTGCTGAAACCATTGCAACTGGAACATCACCACCCCATTGTTCAGGGACGATTTCTTTCGTTGTCAATTCGTTCAATACGCGATCTGGATCAGCAGATTCTTTATCCATCTTGTTGATTGCAACAATGATTGGTGTACCTGCAGCACGTGCATGGTCAATTGCTTCCGCAGTTTGTGGCATTACACCATCATCCGCAGCCACAACAAGCACCACGATATCAGTCGCTTTCGCACCACGTGAACGCATTGCAGTAAATGCAGCATGTCCTGGTGTATCTAAGAAAGTAATAATGCCTTTCTCAGTTTTAACGTGATAAGCACCAATATGCTGAGTGATACCGCCCGCTTCGCCTTGTGCCACTTTCGCACGACGAATACGGTCAAGAAGCGAAGTTTTACCATGGTCAACGTGACCCATAATGGTAACGACTGGAGGACGAGTAGTTTGAACACCACGCGCTTCTTCAGCTGCTTCAAGTAAGTTATCTTCCGCTTGTGTATCAGAAACGAGAACTGGATTGTGTCCCATTTCTTCTACGATCAATGCTGCAATTTCTTGGTCAATCGCTTGGTTTTGTGTAACCAATTCACCCATTTTCATGAGTGATTTAATCACTTCGCGAACTTTAACTGCCATTTTCGCAGCTAAGTCAGCAACCACAATCGTTGTACCAATTTCAACATCATAAACTTGTTTTTTAACTGGTTTTTCAAAGCCATGCTTGTTTGCTTGACTTGTTTTCAAACCGCGTTTGTGTGGGTTATGGCTGAAAGATTGCTCTTCTTGACCACGACGTCCACCTTTCTTTTGACCACGTGGATTATTCGTGTTTGTACCACGCTTAATCTCACGGTCTTCTTTCGCAAATGAGTCTTCATAAGCCTGACCGACAAGACCAGCAGCCAAAGGAGAGTCATCCACAACACGAATTGTTGGTGCATTATCATCAGCCGAGTACTTCGACGCCATTTGACGCATTTGCTCAAGTGTACGTTGTTGTGCTTCTTCTGCTGACTTTTTACGTGCTGCTTCTTCCGTCGCTTTCAATTGCGCTGCTTGAGCTTCACGTGCACGTTTTTGCTCAGGCGTTTCAATTGTTTTCACTGTTGCTTTAGTAATTGGTTTGTTCGTAGATTTACGTTTAACCACAACCGCAGCTTTCGGTGTTTCTTTTGCAGCGGTTTGCTGTTTTGCAGCAGCGCGCATTTTTTCCAAATTCGCTTTTGCTGAACTCTCAGTTTTTTCAACTTCTTGAACAGCAGTTTCTTCCTGTGCTTTTGGAGCCACTTTTTCCTGTGCATCAGCCTGAGCCTTCGCTAAAGCTTCAGCTTTAATTTGTTCAGGATCCGGCTTGGTAAAAGTATGTTTCTTACGCACTTCAACATTAATCGTTTTAGATTTACCTGAAGTACTAGCAACTTTTGCAGTGCTGGTCGTTTTACGCTTTAACGTAATTTGTCCTGATTGTCCTGCATCTTGCGTTGACTTATCCGTCATTTATGCACTCCTAGTTAAACCATGATTCACGTGCTTTCATAATCAATTGACCTGCTTTTTCAGCACCTAAACCATCGATATCTGAAATATCGTCAGTTGCTTGGTCAGCCAAGTCATCGATTGTTACAACACCACGAGCAGCTAAAGCATGCGCAATTTCAGAAGTCATACCTTCCATCTCAAGAAGCTCTGGACTTGGATCCTGAATATCTTCTTGTTGTTTCAATGCATCTGCCAAAGCGGCTTCTTTTGCACGACTTTGTAGCAATTCAACTGTATCCGCATCCAATTCGATTTCATCGAAAGTTTCTGCAGGTACATAAGCAATCTCTTCAAGAGAAGTGAAGCCCATTTCTACTAAAGCCATTGCAAGATCTTCTTCAATATCAAGACGCGTTACAAACATGTCTAAATATTGTTGAGCTTCATTTTGTTGACGAGCACGATACTCATCTTCAAGCATCATATTGAGTTTATAGCCAGTTAGCTCTGAAGCTAAACGAACGTTTTGTCCTTGAGAACCAATCGCACGCGCGAGTTGATCACTGGTCGCAAAAATAATATCTGCAGTACGCTCTTCTTCATCGATCACAATACCCGATACATCTGCTGGCTCTAAAGCACTAGCGATATATTGAGCAGGATCATCAGACCATACAACCACATCTATACGTTCACCATTCAACTCAGATTGTACTGCTTGGATACGTGTACCACGCATACCAATACAAGCACCTACTGGGTCAATACGATGGTCATTGGTTTTCACAGCAATTTTTGCACGAACGCCTGGTTGACGTGCTGCTGCTTTAATTTCAATGATTTCTTCAGAAATTTCTGGAATTTCTTTTTTCATCAATGCGATTAACATTTCAGGTTTAGCACGAGACAATAATAATTGCGCGCCACGACCTTCACGGTTCACATTGAAAAGAATTGCGTTCATACGTTGTTTAGGGCGAAGAATTTCCTTAGGAATCATTTCTTCACGCGCTAAATATGCTTCTGCATTGTCACCTAAGTCGATAATAAAGCCATCTTTGGTTTGTTTTTTCACTTCACCGTAGATCAACTCACCCACTTTAGATTCATAAGCATCTGCAACCAACGCACGTTCAGCTTCACGAATTTTTTGTACAATCACTTGTTTCGCGATTTGAGCAGCAATACGACCGAAATCGATTGATGGTACTTCTAATTCACGAATATCACCGATTGACCACTGCGCAGGATCTACATCAGAAATAGCATCTTGGCACGCAGGCATTTCATGATCTTCGTCAGCAACCACTTCCCATTGACGGAAAGTACTATAGTCACCAGTTTTACGATCAATCTCCACACGTAGACGCGCTTCTTCCGAATTCGTTCCTTCGTAGAATTTCTTTTTAGTCGCTGCAACTAAAGCTTGTTCAAGCGCTTCAAAAATTGCTTCGCGACTTACACCTTTCTCATTACTAACCGTTTCAACGACGGTGAGAATCTCGCGTGCCATAGGTCACCTATTTGTTCAGATTTCTATTTCTGGATTAATCTTGATAGATCAGATTCGCTTTATCAATATTGTTTGCATCAATTTCAAGTATTTGTTGTTTTTCAACTTCAACTTGAATGAATTCATTTTCTAAATCAACAGCAACCAATTTCGCTTGAAACTTACGACGATTTTCCACCGCTGCGATTAAACGCAAAGCAACTTGTTGACCAATATAAGCTTGTAGCTGTGCCAATTGGAAAAATGGACGATCCCAACCTGGTGATGATACTTCTAAGGCATATTCACCTGAAATTGGATCATGAACATCCAAAATCGCACCCACTTGCTGTGTTACACGTACACAATCTTGTACACCGATACCACGACCCAACTCTACCTCACCCTCTTCATTTAGAACAGGTTCAGCATTTTCAGAAACTTCTTTATCGATATAAATACGCAATAAAGAACGTTTACCTTGAGGGATAAATTCAATTCCCCAAAGGTCAACATCACAAGCTTGCACTGCAGGAGTGATTAGATCTTGAAGTGCCTGAGTTTTATTTGATAGCTTCATTTACTCTCGTCAATTTGTGCGATTCAATCGCTCATCGGACTAACCAATTTTTTGGACTAACCAAACTTTACTATAGTGAAGCATGTCTTTTTGACCAATTGATGTACACACCACACGATAGCCAATAAAAAAGGGCGTAATCGCCCCTATTATCGTACAGTAAACCGTAGCTCACTATACAAAAAGACCCACCTATCTGTGAGCCCTTTTAGAAACTTGGTAGCGGGAGCTGGATTTGAACCAACGACCTTCGGGTTATGAGCCCGACGAGCTACCAGACTGCTCCATCCCGCATCAGCGTTGCAATATTATACTCAAAAACGATTCAAATTTCAATCAATATGTTTCATTTCTAAGCTTAGTTAAGTTGCATCTTAACTAAAATGGTAGCGGGAGCTGGATTTGAACCAACGACCTTCGGGTTATGAGCCCGACGAGCTACCAGACTGCTCCATCCCGCAACAAACTGCAAATATACGAGTAAAATTTTTCAATTTTACCTTTAATTAAGTTGCATCTTAATTAAATTGGTAGCGGGAGCTGGATTTGAACCAACGACCTTCGGGTTATGAGCCCGACGAGCTACCAGACTGCTCCATCCCGCAACAACGTATTCACTGCAAACACCAACAAAAATTTCTGGATTCTTTGTTGGTGCGGAAGGGGGGACTTGAACCCCCACGCCCGAAAGCACTACCACCTCAAGGTAGCGTGTCTACCAATTCCACCACCACCGCAGCTGTGACGCATTCTAGTAGCTTACACGCCAAATTGAAAGGTTTAATTTCAAAAAAAGAGTTATTTCGGTGCGGTTGGCGAAGTTTCACCCGTATTTGACGATGCAGGTACAGAACCTTGCGATGTTGTTTGCACAGTTTTTAAACCATAAGCATCGGAAGTTTGCTTTTTCGCAAACACAGCAAGCGTGATACTGGTAACAAAGAACAATGCCGTTAAAATCGCAGTTAAACGTGTTAAAAAACTCGCTGAACCTGATGCACCAAATACAGTTGCTGCACCGCCGCCACCAAATGAAGCGCCAGCATCTGCACCTTTACCATGTTGAACCAAAATAAGCCCAATCATCAGAACAGCCAATATAATATGTACTACCAGCACAAAAGTATGCATGCTGAACTCCTATTCTTTTATTTTCGCAAATGCGCGAGCAATTTCAAAAAATGACGCTGCATTGAGTGATGCACCACCAACCAGTGCACCATTAATATCTGGACAAGCTGCCAACTCTACTGCATTTTCAGGTTTAACACTACCACCATACAAAATGGCAATATTCTTCCCTTCAGCTGTAATTTGAGCCAAACCTTGACGAATTTGAGCATGCATCGCTTGTGCATCTTCAGGAGAAGCTGTCTTACCTGTGCCGATTGCCCAAATTGGTTCATAAGCAACTACAATATTGCGCCACTGATCTGCTTTTACAACTGTCGCTAGGTCACAAATTTGTTGTAGCACAACTTGCTCAGCTTGCCCTGCTTCACGCTGCTCCAAGCTTTCACCGACACAGTAAATGACGGTTAAACTAGCATTCAGTGCATTTAGAACTTTGGCTTTCACATGTTCAACATCATCACCAAAAATTTCACGGCGCTCAGAATGACCAATCAACACATAATCAATTTGACTGTCTTTAAGTAGCTCCGCGCTGACTTCACCTGTAAATGCGCCTGTACCTGCCATACGAGAAAGGTCTTGAGCGACAACTTTAACAGGTGACAGTGCATCAACCAATGACTGTTGAACGGACAATAAAGCAATAGAAATCGGTGCAACACCAATATGACATTGTTGTTCTGTAATCGGTGTTTGTTTTAAATACTGTTTTAAATCTTGAATGAGCTGTTGCGAATTCGCTTGCATTGGGTTCATTTTCCAATTGCCGACAACCCAAGGAGTAATAGTCGAATCCGACATACATCTAACCTTTTATCGAAAATGAGCACATTCTACACGGATTTTATAGAAACTTTGAATTTTTTATTTGGTAAAAAAATCAAATATAATTTCCTTGTTTCAAAAGAACTCTCTGAAACCCAACACATACTGCTATTGAATCGACCTCAATATAGATTTGGTCGTTGAAGATTGTTTAATAAAATAGTATACGTATAATCTAAAAAATAAGTTTTAAATAATTCATATATATTCACAAATTTGGGGTGAACTAATGGCGGATGATGAACTAAAGTCAAAATATCCAACCTATTTGGATCGTTTAGTAACGAATGGATTTCTGACAAATGAACAGATTCATCGAATGTTTTATGAAATAAATAAAAACAACAAACTCATAGTTCAATACTTAGTAGAAGCTTTTGATATAAAACCATTAATCATTGCAGAGGCTATTTCTGCTGAATATGAAGAACCTCTACTTGATCTTAGCACATTTAATCTTTCGCTAATTCCAAAAGGCGCAATCGATGAAAAATTAATCACAAAACATAAAGTTATACCTTTAAGTGTTAAAGACCACTCATTATTTATTGCAGTAGCCGACCCCACTCTCACACATGATCTAGATACCATTCGATTTAATAGCAAGAAAAAACTTGAGATTATTATCGTTGAACATGACAAACTAGAACGAGCTCTCGAAGAGATTTACGGCACAAATGCTCAGCTTGAATTTCTTAATAATCTTCACAATAATGATGATAGCGAAAACACTGAAGACATATTAAAAGAGCTCAACTTTGATATAAATGCTGATCATGAAAAAGACGATACTATCGTTGTTAAATATTTAAATAAAATACTTTATGATGCTATAAAAATGGGGGCATCTGATCTTCACTTTGAACCATATGCCAAGATTTACCGTATTAGATACCGTATTGATGGTGTGTTACATTCAATCTCGTTTCCTCCTTTAGTTCTTGCACCTAGACTTACCGTCCGACTAAAAATCATGTCGAAGATGGATATATCTGAACGTCGCTCACCACAAGATGGTCGTATCAAGTTACCAGTTTCACAGTTTAAATCCATAGATTTTCGTGTTAGCTCATTACCAACTTTATATGGTGAAAAACTAGTTTTACGTATCTTAGATGCATCAAGTGCTACATTAGGTATCGACGCGCTAGGTTACGAGGAAGACCAAAAAGCACTTTTTTTAGAAGCTCTAAACAAACCACAAGGTATGTTATTAATTACTGGACCAACAGGTTCAGGGAAAACCGTTTCGCTTTATACTGGCTTAAATATTTTGAACACCGAAAGTTCGAATATTTCAACTGCCGAAGATCCTGTCGAAATTAATCTTGAAGGTATCAATCAAGTTAACGTCAACCCAAAAGTAGGATTAACATTTTCAGCCGCCTTGAAATCTTTTTTACGTCAAGATCCTGATATCATCATGGTCGGGGAGATTCGAGACCTTGAAACGGCTGAAATTGCGATTAAAGCTGCACAAACAGGTCATATGGTGATGTCTACACTACATACCAATAGTGCACCTGAAACATTAACGAGATTGCATAATATGGGTGTGGCATCATTTAATCTTGCTACATCTATCAACTTGGTAATCGCTCAGCGCCTTGCCAGACGACTATGCAATAAGTGTAAAAAACCGATTCAAATTCCACGAAATAGCTTAATTGAGTTGGGATTTACAGAACAAGATTTATCTAGTTCAAAATTTACTGTTTATCAACCAGTAGGTTGTCCAGAATGCAGAGAAGGCTATAAAGGCCGTGTAGGTATTTATGAAGTAATGAAAGTCACGCCTGAAATTTCGAAGATTATTATGGAAGATGGTAATGCGCTTGAAATCGCAGCAGCATCTGAAAAATCGGGGTTTAATAATTTAAGACGCTCAGGCTTAATTAAAGTGATGAATGGTTTAACTTCTTTACAAGAAGTCAATCGTGTTACAAGTGAATAGCATATAACTCTAAAATAATTAAGGATGAAACCATGGCAATTAATAATGCTCAAGTGATGCCAACTTTTACTTATGAAGGAGTTGATCGTAAAGGGGGAAAAATTAAAGGGGAGTTATCAGCAAGGAACTTAGCTCTTGCGAAAGTAACCTTGCGAAAGCAGGGCATCAGCATTAAAACTATCCGTCAAAAGCGTAAAAATATTCTAGAGGGATTATTTAAGAAAAAAATATCCACTTTAGATATTACTATTTTTACCCGACAATTAGCGACAATGATGAAAGCTGGTGTTCCGTTAATTTTAAGCTTTGAAATTGTTGCTGAAGGCTTAGAAAATCCAACCATGAGAGATTTAGTTCTCAATTTAAAAAAAGAAGTAGAGGGCGGAAGTACTTTTGCAGATGCTTTACAAAAATACCCACAACATTTCGACCCATTATTTTGCTCTTTAGTCGAGTCTGGTGAAATCTCTGGTGCATTAGAGACAATGCTAGATCGTGTTGCGATCTATAAAGAAAAATCAGAACTTCTTAAGCAAAAAATTAAAAAAGCCATGAAATACCCAATGGCAGTTATTTGCGTTGCAATCATCGTCACCATTATTCTAATGGTTAAAGTTGTTCCTGTGTTCCAAGACTTATTTAGCTCATTTGGTGCTGATCTACCGGCTTTCACCCAAATGGTCGTAAATATGTCGAAATGGATGCAATCTTACTGGTTCCTTATGATTATTGGGATAGGATTAGTCATTACTCTTTTTCTAGAGTCCAAGAAACGTAGTAAAAAATTTCGCAATACACTAGATAAATTGGCTTTAAAACTGCCAATTTTTGGTGATTTAATTTACAAATCCATTATTGCTCGTTATAGCCGTACTTTAGCGACTACTTTCGCTGCTGGTGTACCTTTAATTGATGCACTTAAGTCAACAGCTGGTGCAACCAATAATGTAATTTACGAAGATGCTGTAATGAAAATTCGGGAAGATGTAGCTACTGGTCAACAACTTAATTTTGCAATGAAGACATCCAACTTATTTCCTTCAATGGCAGTTCAAATGGTTGCCATTGGCGAAGAATCAGGTGCATTGGATACCATGCTAGATAAAGTTGCAACACACTTTGAAAATGAAGTGGATAATGCTGTTGATGGCTTAACTTCGATGATGGAACCACTCATCATGGCTATACTTGGTGTACTTGTTGGTGGTCTCGTAATTGCAATGTATCTTCCAATCTTCCAAATGGGTTCAGTAGTTTAATGCAAGAACTTCTCGATTATTTGATTCAAACACCAACGGCACTTTATTTGACTGTTGGTGTGTTTAGTTTGTGCATTGGTAGTTTTTTAAATGTTGTCATTTACAGAACACCCAAAATGATGGAACAAGAGTGGCATACTGACTGTCAACTTCTGCTTCATCCAGAGCAGCCTATCATTGATGAAGAAAAACTCAGTTTAAGCAAACCAGCTTCAACATGCCCAAAATGCAAAACCTCAATTCGTTGGTATCAAAATATACCTGTTATTAGTTGGTTAGCATTAAAAGGAAAATGTGGTACTTGCCAAAACCCAATCAGCATTCGTTATCCTTTTATTGAGTTACTGACTGCTATATGCTCTTTAATTGTCGTTGCTGTTTTTGGACCAACTTTACAAATGGTTTTCGGGGTCTTTTTAACATGGGTGCTGATTACCCTCACCTTTATTGATTTTGATACCCAACTGCTCCCAGATCGCTTCACTCTGACACTTGGTGCGATTGGCTTAGGCATTAACAGTTTTAACATATACACCACTGCAACATCAGCAATCTGGGGCTATATTATTGGTTTTCTATGCTTATGGATTGTCTACTACCTCTTTAAAGTTGTGACTGGCAAAGAAGGCATGGGCTATGGTGATTTTAAATTACTTGCAGCATTGGGTGCATGGATGGGACCATTACTCCTCCCATTAATTATTCTATTGTCATCAGTTGTAGGCGCGATTATTGGAATTATTCTCCTCAAAATACGCAAGGAAAATATTCCTTTCGCATTTGGTCCTTATATCGCGATAGCAGGTTGGATTGCTTTCTTATGGGGCGATCAAATCATGAAGATTTATTTAGGACAATAATTTTAAAGTACTTTAAATTATAAAATCAGGAATCAACCATGTCATTTATCTTGGGTTTAACAGGTGGAATTGGTAGCGGCAAATCTGCTGCGAGTCAATGGTTCGAGACCCAAGGAATTACTGTTGTTGATGCTGATATTGTGGCGCGAGAGATTGTCGAAAAAGGTCAGCCTGCACTACAACAGATTCAGCAAACTTTTGGTGATTGGGTACTCCTTGAAAATGGTGAACTTGATCGTCGTGCTTTACGTGAATATATTTTCAAAGAACCTGAAGCACGCCATCAACTCGAACAAATCACCCACCCTGCGATCCGCACCTCGATCATTCAACAGCTTCAAGCAGCGACGAGCCCTTATGTAATTCTTGTCTCACCTTTATTGTTTGAAACCAATCAACATCAACTCACACAACATACACTACTGATTGATGCAAGTGAGGATTTACAAATTCTGCGTGCTTCTCAGCGTGATGGACAATCTATTGAACAAATTCAAAAAATTATTGCAGCGCAAATGCCAAGAGAGAAAAAACAAGAGTTGGCTAATGACATTGTGTTAAATGATGGACATATCGATCATTTACACACAAAGCTCGCCCCCTTACACCAACAATATTTAACTAGATCTAAAAACGAATACAGTCAATAAATAGCAGATGGCTTAATCTTTATTCTGTTGTTCTAAACTGGTTTGTAAACTGTCCTTATGAGCAAACCAGCGCCAAGGTTGCAATGCACCGATTCCCATACCAATCAAACCACAAATAATCGCAAGGCTTAACGGTTCATTCAACAATGGTACTGCAATAATGGCTGCAATGAACGGTGCAAGTGTGACAATACTGCCCGTCTTAAACGCGCCCAAACGCTTAATCGCTTCCACATAAGCCAAGGTCGCAATAATCACCACGAACACGCCGTGGAAAAGCGTTTGCATAAGCAAATGTGGCATAGTGGCTTGATCAAGATGCTTTGGTAGAAACAATAAATAAATCGGCACATAAATAATCGCTGACCAAATCGCTACACCTGCCATCGAATGCCATGCAGATAGCTTCCACTGTCGCAACAAGACGGTGAATATTCCCCACCAAATCGCACTACAGAAGAATAGAAAATCACCAAAGCCAAAAGCAACGCCCGTTTCCTCATACATTAGGAAACTCATGGCTGAAATCGCAGTCATCATAATGACCAAGCTGATCCACGTATGCTTATCGAAAGGCTGTTTATATAAAATAAATCCTGCCAAAGCGGTACATAAAGGAATACAACCATTCAGGAAAATAGCTGCATGTGCTGCGGGGACAAAGTGAAAAGCACTATATGAAGTTAGGCAATAAGCAACCCCACCAATCATAGCAAGAATAAAAGGTTCTTTTTTTAATAAAAATGCCGTGTCTTTTTTATAAAGCAGAATTGGCATTAAAATACAAAATGCCAGAGAAAAACGTAAAGCTGTAATGTCCCAAGGGCTGATATGCCAAATTGCATTCAACCTTGATGTAATGGTAAACCCGCCCCAAATGCACATGGTAATTGCTACATATAAATAGCCTTGGGTACGGGAGGTCATCATGATCTTTCTCTAATTTACAGCGGACTGATAATTAAATTGACACTAAAAATAGTGAATTAGCTTGTTTGTCGTTGACGGCATGCTTCATACAACGCCATCCCTGTTGCCACACTGACATTTAAACTTTGTAGGTTTCCAGACATTGGAATAAAGACCGTTTGATCACAATGCGACTGAGTGATTGGACGTAAGCCTGTGTCTTCAGCCCCCATCACCACACAGACTGCTGTACCTGTAAAATCAAATTTTTGAATCGGTAATGCTTTCTCATCCAACATCGTGCCAACAACACGGACATTGTAGTTTTCTTTGATTTGACCCAATGTACGTGCCAAGTTAGTCACTTGAATAAACTTCACTTTTTCAGCACCACCTGCCGCAACTTTACGTGCAGTCGGTGTTAAAGTCGCAGAACGATCACGTGGTACGATCACCGCTTCCACACCCATTGCCGCAGCAGTTCGGATACAAGCACCGAGATTGTGTGGATCAGTAATATGATCCAAAGCCAATAATAAAGGTTGATTTGAAGACTCAAGTAATTGATCTAGGTCTTTTTCATTCAGCACAGGATGTGGACGTACTGCAGCCACGACACCTTGATGGAAAGGTTGCCCTGCCAGTTTTTCCAAACTTTCACGGCTGGCTTTTTGCACACTGATTCCAAATGGTTCAGCCAGTTGTAAAATCTTTTGCAAACGCTGATCATCACGTCCTTTCAAGGTAAATAAGGTCAAAACACGCTCAGGTTCTAACTCCAATAATGACTCCACAGAATGAACGCCATAATAATATTCGGACTTCGCCATGAACGACCTCATTAACAACACGATAATAGAAATATAGAAATGAAAAATCCTGCAAAGCCAACTTTACAGGATTTTATTTGATGATCTAGTCTAACCGATTTAGCTTAAAAATTCTTTGCTTATTTTCCAAACTCGTAAAGACAATCCAATCTACACTTTGAAAAATGGAGCTTTAGATTAACCTTCTAAATGGCATACATAATCTAAAACATCATCTGTTTCGATTTTAAAACGGCTATTGCCTGGTACATAGAATGACTGACCTGCACGGAACAATTCACTTTCTTCACTGTCTGCAATTTTAACGCGACATTCACCAGAAATGATTTCCATACGTTCAGGCACATGCGTTTCAAAAGTTAAAGCTTCTTCTGATGGAAGAATCACGCCTAAAGTTTTTTTCGTTCCGTCTTCAAATTGAACAGTGTGACTAATACATAAACCGCCAAAATATACATTCGATTTTTTTACTACGGATACATGATCGTACTGAGTTGACATGCGTATTCTCCAGATAATGCGCATTTATAAAAATTATGTTTTGAGTAGTTTAATGTTGCCTCACCAACTAATCAATCTATGTTTCATTCATTGTTTTCAAATAAGTCTACTTGTATTTTCCAATTTTGCTTTTCGATCTGTCGTGCATATGACCTTGGTACATCCAATATAATCTGCTGATCTTTTGTGACATCTGCAATATATCGACACACTTGTTGTTCATTCTCATCTAGCAAGGTCCAAAAAACCTGTTTCTGATTTGGAAATTTTACGCCTAATTTCAAATTTCCAGAACCTTCATTCATCCCAATATGAAACTGGCTTAAGTCTTCAAAACCAGTATATTGTTCATGTTTTGGAAATGGCATAGCATCCACTTCAAAACTTTGGCTGTCATGAATCAAGACACTTTGCTTGATCGTAGACCAAATCGCATAGCGTAAAAAATGCTGATCTATAACACGTGTATTGGAAAAGCGCCCAGTAACAATAAAATCACGAATCAACTGTTCAATATTCTCAAACATGCCATAACAGCCGCCCCACATCCCTGCAAGAATTAGCTCAGTATGTGAATATGAATCATGCATGGTATGAAACCATTTATCACTCTTCAACCACGCATCTACAGCGGCTTTTTCACGATACGATACCAGTGAATCAGCATCACGAATCAAAAAGCGCTTAACGGTCGGATCATCCATCACAAAAAAGCGCCAAAACAGCCCAGACAATTGATTTTGAGCTTGTGTCACTTCAACAACTTCTGCACCTTTCTCTCTGAGTCGCTGTTTGACCAGATCCGTTACCGTGTCATTGACATAAAAACGGTACGTCCACTCAGGATAAATCTCTTTAACCAAATCCACATTAATAATGGAAGTTTCACAATAACGTGCCAAATTTCCAAACAATGAAAATGCAATGATATTTTCTTTTGGCTGATGTGGATTAAATGCTTCAGGCGGTGTTTGGATGTGTTTCAGGATTGGCTCATTGCTCACCATATTTTTTTTAGTTTCTAAAGCCAATCGCCCATATTGGACAAGCTCATCTTTTTTATTTAAAAAATGGCATACTTCTGCTAAACCATCATAAATATTGGGGTCAACTTTAGCACCACTATATTTAATTGCTTTTTTATAATGATCATATGCTAAATCAAATTTGTGCAATCTTAATTCTGTATATGCTAAATCCATCAAAATACTTGGATGTTGCGGCAAAATTTGATGTGCTGGAAGAATCTTTTGGTATGCTTCTTCAAAGTTGTTTCGCGCTAGTGCTGATCTAAATGCTTTAGAGGCAAGATCTAATTTTTTATTTAACTCTGCCGTACTCATTTGTTTGTGCATATTATTTGGAGGCTTAGGCAAAGGTAGTTTCATTTTCATATTAAAATTATTTAGAATGTATAAAATACCTCATATTAGAATATTTTCTGACTTGTGACAAAAACAAAACTTGACTATCTTAGAACCTAATCGTTCGCAGCTTGGATGCGTTTATGCTGACACACTTAAATCTAATCAATTTTGCTTTAGCCGATAACCTTGCCATCGATATTAATCAGGGCTTCAATGTACTCACAGGCGAAACAGGTGCAGGTAAATCATTATTATTAGATGCGTTGTCTGCCTGCTTAGGAGAACGTACTGACACGAACTATGTCCGTTATGGCTCAGAAAAAGCGGATATTACCGCTGTATTTAGTTACCAAGAACATAGTCCAGAAGCTGAATGGTTAAAAACCCATGAGTTAGATGACGAATCTGGTGAAATCCATTTAAGACGAGTTATATTTGCTACAGGTCGCAGTAAGGCATGGATTAATGGTCGCCCAAGCAGTCTGTCTGAATTAAAAGAAGTTGGACGTTTATTGGTTCAACTTTATAGCCAACACAGTCAACAACAACTTTTAGAACCACCTTATCCAAAGCATTGGATTGATCGCTATAGTAATTTTTACCAACCTGCCCAAGATGTTCGCAATGCTTATAGTACATGGCAAAAAAATATTCGTACCCATCAAGCCGCGATTGATGCTCAAGCCAATCGCTTACAGCGCATAGGCACCTTAGAACTACAAATCGAAGAACTCGAAGAACTTGTACAGATCGACTATAAAGAAATAGAACAAGAGTTTGACCGCCTCAGTCACCATGAACACATCATGCAAGACTGTAGTTATAGCATCAATGTACTTGATGAATCTGAGCAGAATATTGGCCAAGAAATCTCTTCGATTATTCGTCGTTTAGAATCACATGCAGGACGTAGTGAGCAACTGTCTGAGATTTATAATTCTCTGATCAATGCGCAAAGTGAAATTGATGATGCGACTGCAAATTTACGTCAATTTATTGACCGTCAAAGTTTTGATCCTGAACGCATGGATGAGTTGAATACTCAACTTGAAGTTTTTCATCGTTTAGCCCGAAAATACCGTATTCAACCTGACGAGTTAAAACAACAGTATGAAACTTGGCAAGCTGAACTTTCACAGCTTCATCAACTTGAAGATCCTGAAGCTTTAGCTGAACAAGTTGAACAATCGCATCAAGCCTTTATCGAGAAAGCACAATACCTTGATCAAATTCGTCGTGATGCCGCTGAACCATTAGCCAAACAATTAACGGAACAAGTCAAACAATTGGCACTGCCTGAAGCACATTTTGAATTTAAGTTTGAACCTTTAGAGCAAGTATCTGCCGAAGGACTTAGTTTTATTCAGCTATTATTCACAGCCAATAAAGGCATCCCACCACAACCTTTGGCACGTGTTGCATCAGGTGGTGAATTGTCACGTATTGCCCTCGTCATGCAAGTGATGAATGCTGAAAAAACCGATGCTGAAGTGTTGGTATTTGATGAAATCGATGTCGGGATCAGTGGTGGGACCGCTGAAATTGTCGGTCGACTCTTGGGTAGTTTGGGGCAACATGTACAGATCTTATGTATTACCCATCAAGCCCAAGTTGCAGCACAATCCGATCAGCATTTACTGGTGAAAAAATTACAAACTGATCCTGCAAGCAGTACCATTGTTGAACTTGAAGAAGATCAACGTATTTTTGAATTGGCACGAATGACGGGTGGTATTGAAATTAGTGAAACGACTTTGCAACATGCCAAACAGTTACGACAACTTAAGTTTCAACATGCTTAATAAGTCCTTATTTGCTTAAACTTGAAAATTCTTTTAGCGCAATTCATCAAAAATAGAGGCAAAAAAACCAGTCATCGAAATGGCTGGTTTTTTCAGAATAATCAATCTCGATTAATCCCACTTAATCGGTTTTTCACTCGATCCTGGTGTCATATCGTAAGTCGGGGTAAAACTTGTACCTTGATTGCCATAAGTACCTGCCGAAGGCTGTAACTTCAATCCTGCCAATACTTCTTGACTCAGTCCTTGTGCAACTTTTTCAGCACTATTCTCATCTAAATTGTTATTCAACATATTTTGAAAAGAACTATTGTTCAAAGCGCGATTGAATGTTCCTGAAGCCACAACTTTACTCGTATTCGCTTCGATTACACGCCAAGTTAAACGGATTTGTTCAGCACCTTTATTCAAACCATACATTCGATCTGAATTTGCAGCAGACAAATTATTAATACGCCCAACCAATAAATAGTCTGCACCTACTTTTTGACCAATACGTGCCATTTCTTGTGGCGCACCATCCCATTGTAAGAATGCATTTTCATACATCATTTCTTCTAGATAATGGCGATCAACCAAACTCAATTGACCTGATTGTGCAAGATAATTGCCTAACACATCGGCTAGTTCTACACTAAATTCACCAGCTGAATCTGTTGCTGAGGAACGGTTATTTTTCTCTGCAAATTGGAATGGCAATACTGCGATACGACGCAAATGTTGATCTTGAACCGTAGACTGGAATTGAACTACATGCGCGCGAACTTTAGCACGATAGTTATTTTTTGAGCCCGTTACACTCAATACTTGGAATTTTGTTACCGAACCTGATCCAGTATTATCCACACTAAATACAGGTGAAACTTTACCTGAATATTTCCACTGATTATTGCTCACAGACATTTCAACTGTTTCTTCAATATCAGCACGTGGCGCAACCGTTGCACCATTAACAGACTGTACAGCAATTAAAAGTGCTTCTGAAATAGCTTGATGCTGTGTTGCACCGCTTCCAGTTGCTTCTTTAACCACTTCCTTTAGGGCTGCAAATGCGCTGCTACTGCACACTCCTGCTAAAATTGCGGCAAGTAATATTTTTTTCATCATTCTCATCTTCAAGAAAAAAAGCGACTGCCTCAGACAGTCGCTAAAATGATTTTATAAGCCAAATGCTGAACGTTTTGCTGATTTACGAATTTCTTTTTCACTGGTCCATTCAACGATACCCGTTTGAACGTTTTGTAGTTTTAAAGTGAATTTATAATAAACATCGCTCTTACCACCAACATTTTTCACGATACTTGAAAGGTTACCGTTAAGCATGTATTCAGCACCGATATGACCGCCTGCTTTTACAGAAGTCGCTTGATTCACTAAACCACTATTTTTTTGATAGTTCAATTGATCTGCCATCGCATTGGCAGCAGTCATATCGACAAAACGGAATTTACCTGAATTGATCAATTTATTTTGAATCGTATCAGTGATTGATTCAGTGTCGATATGCTCTTGAGTTTTGTTGCGAATTTTATCTACAAACATCACTGGGCGACGATTTTGTGTCAATTGCACAACCACAGGGAATGACAACATATCTGTCACCATTTTGTCGGCAATCATTTGTAGATCTGTAGAACCAAAATCTTTGTTTAATGTTTCAACAGACTGCGCATCACCATAATTCACCTGAGTGCTTGCACAACCCGTTAATGCAACTACAGTGGCAACCGAAGCCAAAACTAATTTCATATTCATGGATCTATTTCCTTAATTACCTTTTAAATAAACAATGACATCAACAGCCGATGGATTTGGTGCAACAGATTGAACCGTTTTCGTTTCACGACCTGCCAATTGAATTGGTTTCCAGATTGAACTTTCTGGGCTAATTTCCATGTTATTTGCATCGACCCAAACAATTTTGTATAAAAATTCTTTGGTCACAAACCAATCACCCTTAATGCCTAAAGAAACTTTTTTCAAATCCCCTGCATAAGCCATTGAGATACGCTCAGCTGAAACTTTGGTGTTTAACCAAGGACTATTGCTCACGGTTTTAACTGCATATGTACCATCTGCTGCAGTCTTTGTTGACAGTGCATTTGGCGCTGTACAACCCACAACTGTTGCGGAAAGCACACCCAATAAACTGAGCTTTAATAATGTTTTCATTGCATTTTCTCTAATTTAAAAAATTAATAACTGATGGTACTGATACTGGTCGTGATACGCTCATTCACATCATTGACATAAACAAATACAGTTTGATTCGCTGCCACATCCAAACTCACAGGCTCACTGTTAGCACGTTTTCCAAAAATCTGTAGATTGTGCTTTCCTGGTGCGACATCAAAGCGCGCGATTTGGGTATTACTCGGTAAGGTTGACCATGCACGTAAATCTGCACGTTCTGTAGCAATATTCATCAAGTTGCCAGCCAACTGTCCTAGAGAGCCGAGTTGCTGTCCCAATTGTTGTTGAGCTGCATATTTAGTCGTTGCACGCAGAATTTGACTGGTGACCGTTCCCACCATTTTTTCTTTTAAATCTTTTACTGCAAGTGCGCCAATATCATTCAATACAAAGCTGCGTTGTGCTTTATTGCCCAGTTTGATATTTAGACTTTCAGGATTGACATAGGTACTTGGTTCATAAGTTGCAAATGCAATATTCATGATGCCGTTTGGCATCGGTAAAGCCAGTTTGTTTTCAATTTTTTTAGGTACAATTCCTTGTTCGATAAATACAATAACTGGCACAGCACCTTTACCACGAGCTGGACTACGATCTAAACGTTGTACATCTTTGGCTAAGTTTGTATCTGGTTGCAATTCATAAGCTTTTTTATAATCAACCAACGCATCATTGGATTCTCCAACGGCTTCCCAAAGATTGGCAGCCATATAAAATGCATAAGCATTTTGGTAAGTATTTTTGATTTTCCCAGCAATCGTATTTAGTCCTGCGAAAGCTTCATCGACATTTTCTAAAGCGGGATTACTCGGTTCATTCTTACTGGCTTTTGCAGACTTCTTCTCTAACTCTTTTTCATGATCAATTTCAATTTCACGCTGGATACGTTGTGCAATTCGCATTTCAACACTTGCAGCTTCTGAATCTTTTAAAAAGATATAGTTTTTCGCTTGAGAAATATGTGCAAGAACTTGCTCATAAGGGGGTACATCATAAGGTACGATTGAATCGTTACTCAGCATCGAAAGCGCTTTAAAACCAAGGCGAGAAACACTGACTTTGGCACGATTATTTTGCTTTTCTAGTAATTCAAAGGCTTTTTTATAGACTTCTGCACTTTCTTCATACTGATGATTCACTTGCAATAGACGTGCTTTTTCTAAGTTGTACAACACGGCGTCTTTAGAAGATAGATTTTTATCAAATTTGGCTAAAGTCGGTGCTGAGATCTGACTATTCAGATCACTTCTAAAAAGTGCCCCATCTTCTTCATATGTACTAAAAACCCCTGCTTGAACACTCATGGATAAAGCCAATGATAGACAAGCGACCCCAATATTTTTCGTGAATGAAAATTCCATAATATTATGATTATTAATAAAGTATGCGCGAGATATTACAAATCAATAACAATAGTTTCAATATTCATCTTGAATATTAAAATTATATAAAAACTAGATCTTCAACATATACTAAACAAAATTACATCGAATGATCAGTGAATCATATTTTTTAACCGTATTCATTTAATTTAGATTAAATAGCAAGCAAATTATTATTTTTATTCAATGGTTTGTTTGATTGTTTTTTAAACACATTGAGTTTTAATATGGCATATTTTTCACACCTTTGTAAGAATCATCAAACTATTTCTTTGAAGTATGCTATTTATATAGACATGAATATTCTTAAAAAATTAAAAACTTAATTTGAATGGATTAAAGGAGTTGCATATTGAGCAAACAATATCTTTCACATCGTTGTCTAATTGCACCACCTGAAATGGCAGATGATTTTTTTGCCAATACAGTCATTTATATCGCTCGACACGATGAAGAGGGTGCTCAAGGCATTATTATCAACCGACCTTCGGGGATTCAAGTCAAAGAACTTTTAAATGATCTTGAAATAGAAGCAGATAATGTTCATCCACATGAAGTGTTGCAAGGTGGCCCTTTACGTCCTGAAGCAGGCTTTGTGTTACATACAGGTCAACCGACTTGGCATTCGTCGATTGCTGTTGGGGAAAATCTGTGTATCACCACAAGTAAAGATATTTTAGATGCAATTGCCCATAATGAAGGTGTAGGACGCTATCAAATCGCGTTGGGCTATGCCAGTTGGACGAAAAACCAACTTGAAGGTGAAATTTCTCGCGGTGATTGGTTAGTCTGTGATTCTGATATGGATTTGGTATTTAATTTACCTTATACCGACCGTTGGGATGCTGCATATCGTAAAATAGGCATTGATCGTACTTGGTTATCTTCTGAGATTGGACATGCCTGATTTAAATCCACCGCAACAAGCTTCCTCACAAAATACGCCTCCAAAATTAATTATGGCTTTTGATTTTGGTACACAAAAAATGGGAATGGCGGTGGGTTCTTCACTGATTGAAAGTGCTACACCGCTTGCACTTTTCCCGATGAAAGATGGGATTCCAAATTGGGATGAACTTTTAAAAATTGTAAAACAGCATCAACCAAATTTATTTTTAGTCGGTTTACCGCTAAATATGGATGATTCTGAATCTGAATTATCGACCCGTGCGCGTAAATTTGCACGTCGTATTCGTCATCAAACCAATATTGAAACCTTCATGGTCGATGAGCGTCTTACCACCCGTGAAGCACGTGATGAGTTGGAGCATTATCAAGCACAAGGTCGTGGGAAAAAAATATCTGCGGATAGTATTGCTGCCGCTTTATTTATCGAAAGTTGGTATCGTTATCCTGAAGGCTTAACGCCTTAAGCAGAGTATTCAAAATGTCAAAAACCTTTGTAATTTATGGTGTCAGTAAAGGCTTAGGACAAGCTATTCTACAGACAGTCCCTCAAATACAAGATCAGGTTTTTGGAATTTCTCGCTCAAAACCTGCTTGCGATCTTCCTCACTTCCATTGGATTTCTACAGACCTCTCTAAGCCTGAGCAAGCAAGAGATTGTGTTAAAAATCAAATTCAAAAACAAAGTGTTGATTATCTAATTTACAATGTTGGCATTTGGGAAGAAAAAGCTTTTGATGCTGATTATGACTTTGAACAATGTTCTGATTTAGAAATATCCAATCTAATTCATACCAATATACAATCCTGTATTTTGACAATTCAATCCTTACTTGAGAATTTACGTCTTTCCCCAAATGCTAAAATTATATTAATTGGCTCAACATGGGGACTCGATAACCACTCAGGAAAGGAGGTTGTATTTTCAGCGAGTAAATTTGCATTAAGAGGCATTGTACACGCGCTCAGAGATACCCTACGCAAAGACCAGATCGGCATTAGCATCCTAAATCTAGGCTATTTAGCCACTGAGTTTGATATACATACACCTGTCGATGAAGTATTACAACAAAGCGATCATCAATTCATTCCCTTACAAGATGTGATTTTAGCAATCAAATTTATTTTATCGACCAGCAAAGCGAGCTGTGTAAAAGAAATTGATATGCCTGCAATGGCTGACTCAAACCTATAAAAAACCCACCTCACGGTGGGTCAAAAGTTGAATGATCTGAATCAGTTTGAAGCTACTACTTTTTCGGTTTTTCCAAAATATGTACAGTCACGGTACGCCCTGCGACAAATGCTAATGAATCATGTGGAACATCATCTAAAACAATTTTCACAGGGACACGTTGCGCCAAACGAACCCAACTGAATGTAGGATTCACATTCGCCAATAAGCCTGAAGAAGTCGTCCGTTCACGGTCTTCAACACCTGAAGCAATCCCTTGAACATGCCCTTTGTATTTCTCAGAATCACCCATCAACTGAATCGTTGCTGGATCACCTAAATGAATTTTATTGAGTTTAGTTTCTTCAAAATAACCCACGACATACAGTTGTTTACGATCTAATAAAGCAGCTACAGCTTGTCCAACTTTGACATAATTCCCTGCGCGTAAATCAAAATTAGACAACGTCCCATCCGCTGGAGCAACCACCTCAGAACGTTGCATATTGAGCTGTGCCAAATGTACGCTACTGTTGGCAGCTTCTATTAAGGCTTTTTGCTGTTTAATATTGGCTTCGGCTTGTTGCACAGCTGCTTCAAGTTGTTGATGTTCAGCATGTGATTGATCACGTGTTGCAAACATTTGATCTTGCTCTTGTTTAGAGATTGCACCATCCATCAAGTTTGAATAGCGACTGGCATTTTTATCTGCAAGATTAATATTAGCTTTGGATTTGACAATATTCGCTCTGGCTTCTGCAAGCCCAGCTTCCGCTTCCGCCAATCCTGATTGTGCTTTTGCTAAGTCTGACTTGGCTTGTTCAACATCCAAAGTTTGGCGTGCCAAATCAATTTTAAATAAAGTCTGCCCTTTTTTCACAGTTTGGTTATCTTGAACCATCACCTCAGTGACCAACCCCGCAATATCTGAGGACACTTGAATCACATCACCACGTACACGACCATCTCGTGTCCATGGTTCAGCATTGTAATAATTCCAAATATGTAGTCCACAAAAGATCGCGATGATGACCACCACAGCCAAAGAGACTGGGCGTATTACTTTACGCACATCAAACTTATTCATTTCACTTGTCCAATCATTAAACTTTTAAAACAACACAACACCTAGCAACCGATCACAACACTTAAGTGGTGATTTGAATCACCAACCAATGCAAAATCCATAAAATAATCAGATATAAGCTGATATTAAAAATACTAGGCAACGCGATTAAATCTTTCTCAATCAAACGGTCTGTACCGATACAAACAAATTTCCAAATCACAAAAGCGATCACGGCTTGTATCAAAAATATCGGAACATAAATGCCATAAATGTTTAACTCACCCATATTTATGCTCCAATTAAAGTTGTTGTCGTTTGTAGTTCTGTGGCTTGAGTATCTACAACAGGAAGATGACAAATGCTATTGCGAATGTTATTGACTGAAATTTCAATACGATGGCGAATATCCTCATCCCCCACAGCTTGCGCATCTGCAACAACTTGAGAAAACTGTTGAATCAATTGATGTTGCAAAGCATCATCAACTTGATAGCTTTCACGCTCACTAAACCACTGACTCAGTAGACTTTGTAATTTGGCAATAGACAGCGCAGTAATAGAATCCGCAGGCAGTTTTTTCATCAGCTCTTGTAAACGGGTTAAATCAATCGCAGCACTAGATTCAATCAATGCCTTATTAATTTCCACTTTGAGATGTTCTGACTGAATCATCTTGGTATTCAGCACACCAATACGATCCAGAATACTGCGCAAATGTATTCTAAAACCTGTGCCATAAGGCATAAGAATGGCTTCACGCATCGCTTTATAATGTAGAGCGAGCATCCGTTGCACAGTCATTTCTGGTGACATTGCACGCACCATTTGTACCATGCACACCGCAATCACAGGACCAATCACCGTACCAATAGATGCATCAAAGAATGTCACTTGATCCATGGCATAGCGATTTTGAAGATTTAAACCCATGATCGTGCTCATAATCAAAGGCAAGCCCAAACCATGTAAAGGTGGATGTAGGTACAACATCACACAGAACATGATGAATGGCGCCAAAACCAGTGCTAATTGCCAAAATGCTGTGATATGTGGAAAAATCCCATACGCATAAATAAAGACAAAAAATGCAGCGTAAATACTGGCGCGAATAAACATTTTTAATGCAGGCACTGGATCATCTAAAAAGGTCAAAATACATGCACTGATCGCTGCCATTTCAGCCATCATAAAACCCATTTTCCAACCACTCAGTATCCAAAATGAGCACGCTATAAGTGTGGTAAGAAATGCAGATAAACCACCACGTACTGCGACACCATAATCACGATGTAAACTTGGATAGGCTGTGGTCAACGGTGCAATCGATTCAGGTAATGTGCTATCGCCTTTTTGGATTCGTTGCCAAATTAACTGTACGGCACGAACATTTTGAATAAAATGGCGAATATCCATTTTCAGACTGCCTAGAATGACCTGCTGTTCAGATGTTGCATGTAGCGCAATATTTTGAAAATCTGAATCAAAGTTCTCTGGTAAATGCTTTAACTCATGATCTTCTAAGTTTTTTTGCTGATCTAAAAACTGATCGATGCATTGATGGAATTCACGGAGATATGGACGATAATTTAAATCAATTTGATCAAGCTGTTTCATGCGTTCAGACATTGCAACCAGATTGGCAACCAACATCGTCATTTGATGTAATAACTCTTGTAGTGGTTTGGTCATGCCTTTAAATTTTGATTTTTCATAACTCAAATGCTCTGCCATGGTATGAATATCCGAAGTATCTCGTGTGATATTGGCTAAGAGTTGCGTGTAATTATCCAAATGTTTAGGGTCAGATAAAATTGAGTCAAACGCTTGTTTGGTATCTGCTAAAGTTTTCGACACTCGCATTTGCACCACAGGTCCAATATGCATCGGAAAGATCGTTGCAGACACTACAGAACCACAGACCACGCCCAGAGAAATTTCTAAAAAGCGCCCAACTGCCATATCAAAAATAGAAACTGTCTCAATGTAATAAATTGAGTTAAAACAAATAATAACTGCCGTGTATCCTGCCAACATCACCACATAACTTCGAGGTGAACGATCTATGAGTGACAGGTAGAGACAAATCCCCACCCAAGTTGCCAGTACAAAAACGAATAGCCATGGTGTATTGATCAAATGTGATGTGACGGCGAGTGCAAAAATCGCCCCAAATAATGTACCTAAAAGACGATAGATACTTTTTGAAGCCAACATACCTGAATAAGGGTTTGCTGTGACAAATACGGTACCAATCGCCCAAATCGGATAACTGAGGTTCAATTCAAAGGCTATATAAAGAGCCAACATCCCCGCAATAAAAGTTTTGCTCGCAAAAATCCAATCCAATTTATTGGGTCTAAAAGCCAATAGTGGTTTGATCAGTAACATTTTGCGCTCGCTATAACTTAAATTTTATTTGGCTTCTCCATTGCAATTTTTAACGGCTGTCCTTCGACTTAAAATCTCTGAAAGATACAGCGTCATTATTACAATTTTAGTTGCATACATCACATTTTGGTTTTTTAGAGCGACCAAAAAACTGCACCATCTAAATCAATAAACAGTGAAGTTTGTAAAAAATTTAAATATGTGAATAAGCGAACAATAATATGAACATTCAATAGACTTCTTATTGAATGTTTTTGTTCAAATACAACGTTTGAGTAGAGAATGACTCAATTTATGCTGAAATTCTAAGCTTTTCTCAAAGTTTAACTTTCATCATTGGATATTCATATTGCTAATTTTTTCAAAAAACCACCTAAAAGTCAATATCAATATCTTATTTTGATAATTTAATATAATATATTTCAAATAAGCATCACCCTATGGTGTAATTTTCTCAAAAACCACACCAAATTGAAAAATGTAGAATCATTTGCATTTACAATGCAAATTTGGCTGTTTTTTTCCGGACAATTTGTTATAACGTAACATTAATTTTTTATTTTTTGATTCTCACTAATTGAGTAGGTCATCAATGGCACTTTCAAGTTTTGGCAAAATTCTCACCGTATTGGATTTATTTTCGGTGTCTCGCCCTGTAATTAATGTTGATGTGATTTGTGAAGAACTTGGCTTATCAAAACCAACCAGCTATCGCTATCTGAAAGAATTAGTTTCAGCCGATATTTTGCAACGCTTAAATGGCACTTCAGGTGATTACACACTTGGACCTAAAATTGCAGTTATGGATTATATTTCCAGAACAACTGATCCTTTGGTTCAAATCAGTAAGCCTTTTATGCAGGAAATTTCAAACCGCACAGAGTTATGCTGTTTGCTGACCCATTTGAATGATGACTATTGTATCGACATACATCATGAAGTGTACCGTGATGAAACCCTACTCTCGTATGGTCGTGGCTGCCCTCGCCCTGTGTTTATGGGTTCTTCACCTAAAGTCATCATGGCACATCTGCCAAAGCAGAAAATTCATGAATATTACACTCAATTTGCAACACAATTGGCAGAAGCTGGCTTTGCTGAAAACGAAGAAACCTTTGTCAATAAAATGAAGAAAATCAAGAAACAAGGTTACTATTTTTCACAAGGAGAATTAGATCCTAATGTTTCTGGGCTTTCTATTCCAATCAAATTTTCAAGTAAAGAAGCACCGATGGCATTGACCGTACTTGCTTCAAAAAACCGTTTTGAATTTTTAAACCTCCAAAAGCTGATCGAAACACTTCAAGATTCAGCATCACAGATTGAAAAACGTTATCAAGCCTTATCTGCAAATGACCAACTGACTGAACTGCAACCTTAAACACATTGATAATTTAATATTTTGTAATATTTTTACCACTTGATTAAGTTCAAATATTCTCATAATATGATTATGTTCTTCAGTATTCCATGATATAAGCATTGTTTTTACGAAAACAATGTTTCCTCAGAGTAAGAAAGCCTATGCCACCATTTGCATGGGCTTTTTTATCTCCAATACTTTTACAATTGAATGTACTTTTCAGCCATAAAAATAATGCTTAAGGTAATTGGCGAAGCATACTGATTTATGAATAATCAAAAAACACTGTAAAAATTGAACAACAAAAAGTTGAGATGGAATTAGAGAAAATTATGAATATCCTCATTGTACACGCACATCCTGAACCGCAATCATTTACCACAGCGCTAAAAGATCATGCAATTCAAGTCTTAAAAGACTTAGGTCACCACGTTGAAGTATCTGATCTTTATGAAATGGATTTTAATCCTGTGGCATCCAAAGCAGACTTTCATAGTCGTGGCAATCCTGAATATTTAAACTATGCTTTAGAACAACGTCATGCATCAAAAGAACAAACTCTGTCAGCAGATATTCAAGCAGAAGTCGAAAAAGTCCAACGTGCTGATTTGGTGATTCTCAATTTTCCAATGTATTGGACATCTATGCCTGCAATGTTAAAAGGCTGGATTGATCGCGTCTTTGTTTCAGGCATTTTCTATGGTGGCAAACGTTTTTATAATCATGGTGGGATGGTCGGTAAAAAAGCCATGCTCAGTTTTACCCTCGGTGGACGTGAACACATGTTTGGAGATCATGCGATTCATGGTTCGATTAAAGACCTGCTTTTACCCATTCAACGTGGAACTTTAGCGTATGCTGGCTTTGAAGTACTTCCACCTTTTGTTGCCTATCATGTCCCTTATATTTCAAATGACGCTCGAACCTGAGCAAATTAAAGCATTGCTTTAACAAAGCGCAAGACGCAGTGGTTAGTCCTAATATATGAACAAAACCTATAAGACTCCGTCACAATGAATCTTATGAAAATTGCTAACTCTCTATTTCGATGTATTTGAATAAAAATAACGAAAAGTTAAATTCACACGAGGCTCAAAAATTCGTGTGGATTTCGCCAACATATGCTTCCAATAACGCTGCGTCTGCCCTTGCATCACAATCAACTGACCACTTTGCAATAACAAATCGACTTTTTCAGCTTTCCATTTATGCTTAAAACTAAACTTTCGAGTTGCACCCAAACTCAAAGAAGTAATCACCACCTCATGCTCAGGTGAAACCAATGATGGTTCATCATCACTATGCTAACCGACACCTTGCGTGCCATTTTCATACAAATTTGCCAAACAAGAATTATAAGAATGCCCTGTCAACCTTTCGATATGCTGTTTTAATCTGAATAATGCAGGATTCCACACATGTGCCTGTTTCGCCATTCCTGAATAATGATATTGATAATTCTCATCACCGTATCAAACCACTTTTCGTTCAGTTTGAAAATATTGACCATGCAAATAGACTTCATCCTGTTGCCAAGCCAAATGCTGAAGAAAATAGTTTAAATACTTTTGGCTTTGCCCATCATCTAAAATTAAGCCATAGTCTTTCACGACCCCATCACTGGGTAGCAAATTATCATTTTGCTGTGGCTCAAAAAGTTCCAGATTCATGGCTTCAAATACCAATCACAATGATTTTAATCGGACACCTAACATGATGGATTTCGCGCATTGAAACAATGATGAATCTAAATATATTCGCAACAAAATGAAAAAATCTATGTACATTCCCATTTGTGACAATTCAAAACAATTCACAGACTTGTGACAAAAAAAATTCAGCCGTAGACTGCAATTAAGCTTCCCAATAAAAACAACTGTCTATGAATTTATGGCAACTCTTTCAAAAATTACGTCCATTTGTACGACCATACCGATGGCTCGTCATCATCACACTCGTATTGACTTTAATCGGTTCTCTCACCGCGCAGGTCAATGCGCTGACACTGAAATATGCCGTAGACAGTATCAATGAATTGCTCCAAACAGGACAAGGTTTAACGCAAGGTTGGCATATTCTCATCACCATTACAGCCGTATTATTGGGTAAAGAAATCATCAATGCCATTGTACAGTTTGGACAAAAATCCTTTGGTGAACGACTCAGAATTTTAATTTCACAAGATTTATCACAAGGCATTATTGAAAAATTTATTACTTATCGTTTAGCTTTTTTTGATCAACAAAACAACCAAGCAGGTAAATTACAAACCCGTATTGATCGTGGTGTGAGTTCTTTGACACGATTGGTGCAAATCTTTTTTATTGATATTTTACCGTTATTTACCAGTGCAATTATTGCGCTTGGGTTAATGTACTATGCCAATTTTTGGGTCGGTTTGGTCGCCACAATTATTGTTCCAATCTACTTCTGGCTGACCTATAAGCAATCACAAAAACTCTCAGGTAAACGTCGTGCTCTGCGCGATAATTTTGAAAAAAAGAATCAAGGAATTCTGAGTATTATCAACTCGATTACGGTGATTAAATCATTTAACAAAGAAGCTGTAGAATCAACCAAACAACTGAATTTACAAAAGTCTCTGACTGAAAATCAGATGCAGACACGTAAAACCAGTTACATCTTTGATGGTTTAAAAACCTTTATTGAGCAAGTGGGTGTTGTCCTGATCATCATTCTCACCGCTTATTTTGTCCTTGCTGGTAAAATGAGTATCGGGATGATCATGTATCATGTGTTGTTATTTAATAACGTGTCTGCGCCAATTCGCTCGCTACATCGAATTTATGATGAAATTAACTCAGCGATGATCTATTCAGAAAGCTTCTTTAATATTTTAGAAGCCGATAATGAAATAGAAAAAAGTGGTTCAAACAAGCCTGCCTTACATGGCAAATTTGAACTGGAAAATGTTAATTTTACCTATCCAAATGGTCATCAAGCTCTACATGGCATCAATATGACCATTCAACCGAATAAAATCACAGCATTGGTTGGGCTGTCTGGTGCAGGAAAATCAACGCTGATCAGTTTACTCGATAAGTTCTATTCACCAAACTCGGGTTACATCAAGCTTGATGGCATTGATCTCGAACAAATTGATACGCATTATTTACGTGAAAATATTGGCTTAGTGCTACAGAAAAATCATATTTTCCAAGGTTCTATTTTAGAAAATATTCGTTATGGTAAAACTGATGCCAGTAACGAAGAAGTGATTCAAGCTGCAAAAAAAGCATCTATTCATGAGCAAATTTTAAAGCTTCCACATGCTTATGAAGCCGATGCACTTTTATTATCGGGCGGACAACAACAACGCATTGCGCTCGCACGTATGTTCTTGAAGAATCCTCCGATTATCTTTTTAGATGAGCCAACTGCAAGTTTAGACGCGATTGCGACGGAACAAATCAAACAGAGTTTGGATGAGATCAAACAAGGGCGTACCGTGATTATGATTTCACATAGTTTGTCGCAAATTATTGATGCGGATTATACCTATGTAATGAAAGATGGACACATTGTAGAACATGGCGAACATCATCAACTTTATCATCAAGAAGGAACGTATAAAGAGATTTTTGATGCGATGGCGAAGAGCTTAAATATTGAAAAAATTGCCAAAACTTTTGAAGATGATGCAGAGGAAGAAACACATAGCTGATTGTTTACGTATCTATTATTTTAGACCTCTTGCGTAAGTCAGAAATGCTCAGATTTTAGAGTCACAACATATCCAAAACAATATTGGGAGTCCCTTCTCCCTTTGGGATGAGGAGGTAACCTCCCAAGAGGATGAGGGCTTTTAAATAAAAACCTCTCCCTCTTACAAAACAATGTTTTTCATCCTGAAAGAAGAGGGAACATTCAATATTAATTCAGATCTTGTCAAAATTAACTTTCACAAGGACTCTATTAGAAATAAAAAAGCCATTCTATTGTCAGAATGGCTTTTCATTTGAAATTTATAAATGACCTTGTTATTTCCACTTTACCGCTTGGACTTCAACTTTCTTTTGTGTAGGTGCGTCACTGGTTGAACAACCGCAACCACCGCCACAGCCTGCAACCATGGCAGGTTGAATCCATTTTGCTAACCCATTCCAACCTTTTGATCGGCAAAATTGAGCAAGCTTAGAAAACACCGAATACGCTGACTTGGGAAATACTTTCTTAAATACGAAGATTGCACTCCAAATCACCAATGCTGTAATAATCAATAATTCAACCATTTCAAACTCCTCGCTGATTGTCCAAGACTTTGAACGCGATACGATAAAATCTAAGCGCCAAAGTAATGTGATGCAATTTGATAAGTAAAGAACGCCATCAAATAAGCCAAGCCAAATAGATAAGCTGTCATACCTGCCACTGTTTTCCATGAACCTGTTTCACGTTTCACTGTTGCAAGAGTCGCCAAACAATGCGGTGCATAGATAAACCAAACCAATAATGATAAACCTGTCGCCAATGACCAACTCAAATCACCTTGGCTGATCAATTGTGATAAACCTTGTGTCACTGCATCTTCATCTGTTGCAGACAACGCATAGACCACACCCAATGATGCCACTAAGACTTCACGTGCTGCCATTGCAGGAATCAATGCAATACAAATCTGCCAGTTAAAGCCAAGTGGTGCAAAAATTGGTTGCATCAAATGTCCTAACATCCCTGCAAATGAATAGTCGATTGCAGGTAAAGTTCCACCTTCAGGTGGTTGTGGGAAAGTACACAAGAACCAGAGCAAAATAGATAAAGCGAAGATGATGCCACCCACACGCTTTAAGAAGATCTTGGCACGGTCAAGCAAACCAATCCACACGCTTTTCACATCAGGAATACGATAGCTTGGAAGCTCCATTAACAACGCATGTTCAGACTTATCCTTTTGGAAGAACTTCAACACGGTTGCCACGATCAAGGCACTCACGATCCCTGACATATAAAGTGCGAAAAGTACCAAGCCTTGTAAATTGAAAATCCCCCAAACCGTTTGTGACGGAATAAAGGCCGCAATTAACAATGCATACACAGGTAAACGCGCTGAACACGTCATCAAAGGTGCAACAAAAATCGTGGTTAAACGATCTCGTGGATCACTAATACTACGTGTCGCCATAATCCCCGGTACGGCGCAAGCAAAACTTGAAAGCAAAGGAATAAATGAACGACCACTTAAGCCTGCTTTAAACATCAGCTTATCTAAGAGGAATGCTGCACGAGGTAGATAACCTGATTCTTCTAAAACGAGAATGAAGAAGAATAAGATCAAAATCTGTGGCAAGAACACCACAACACCACCCGCCCCTGCAATCACACCGTCAACAACAAGACTATTCAGTAAGGGTGCAGAAATAAATTGACCGACAAACTCACCTAACCAAGCAAATCCATCTTCAATCAAAGTCATGATCGGTTCTGCCCAAGCAAACACCGCTTGGAATACCACAAACATCATCAATGCTAAACTTGCTAAGCCTAATACAGGATGCAAGAAAATTTTATCAAGAAAATCCGTACGCTTATCTTCATGATCAACAAAAATCACCACATCTCTTAGGATTTGATCGACTTTGTCATGATTTGAACCCGTCAAGATCACATCACTCAGTGCCACATCAGGTGTACGGAATTTTTCTTGATCCAAAGCTGCCATGAGGTTTTCAATACCCGCATTACGCACGGCAACTGTTTCAACCACTGGGATGCCTAAACGTTGTGACAGTTTTTCAGTATTGATTTGCATGCCACGACGACGTGCTTCATCCATCATGTTGAGTACAAGTAGAATCGGCTTGCCTTGTTCAATCACTTCAAGAACTAAACCCAAGTGCAATTTTAAGTTGGTTGCATCAACCACACACAGAAAAGCATCTTGTTCTTGCTCATCTGCAATTTTACCTAAAATCACATCACGGGTAATTTCTTCATCAGGACTGGTCGCATTTAAACTATACGTTCCTGGCAAATCGAGTACACGTACAGCACGTGAAGAAGGTAAAGTAAATGCACCCACTTTTCGTTCAACCGTCACACCTGCATAGTTAGCAACTTTTTGACGTGTTCCTGTTAAATGGTTGAAAAGTGAAGTTTTACCGCAGTTCGGATTCCCGACCAAAGCGACTCTTAATGTTTCGCTCATACAGCCGCTCCTTGCACAACTTCTTGAATTTCAATACGTGCTGCTTCAACCTTACGTAAAGCAAAACGAGTAAAACCGATTTGAATTAAAATAGGATCTCCACCGAAAATACCTTTCGTGATCACTTGTACTTGCGTGCCAGGCACAAAACCTAGTGTTTCCAAACGACTCGCCACTAAATCTGGCTGATTGACATTATCAGAAACGGTACGATTGACCTTGCTGATAATGGCAGTTTGCTTTACTTTTAAGTCTGACAAACGCACTGCGATTAACCCTGAAATTAATACGATATTCAGTTTATTATACATACAAATGAGAATAATTACCAAATAAGGTTTGATTCCAATTCTCATTTCCAAACAGCGTTCGACTTATCTTTTTTTTTAGTCTACATTTCCACAATAAATCTCTAATTCTCTTGACCAAAGCTATGCTCAATAAGAAACCACGTACCCCCACTGCGGTAACCATTCCTGAAAATTTAAGCTTTTTACAGGGATTTCGTGACTACTTAATTGCGCAAACGGTCAGTCCGCATACAAGAAATGCCTATTTATCCGACTTAATTCAATGTAGTGAATGTGTAACAGCCTACCTGCCCGATTGGACGCATGACGATATTTCAGACGTTTTGATTGAATTGACTAAACAAGGTAAAAGCCCGCGTTCGATTGCTCGTTCATTGTCCGCACTTAGAGCTTTTTTTAAATTTTTACGTGAACAAAAAATCCGTTTGGACAATCCTGTTGCAGCCCATAAAACGCCAAAACTTGGACGTGCATTGCCTAAAGATTTATCTGAACAAGATGTAGAAGCACTAATCCAAGCGCCCGATGTCAGCACCGCGCTCGGTTTACGTGACCGAGCTATGTTTGAAGTACTTTATGCATGTGGCTTACGTGTTTCTGAATTGTTAAATCTCAGACTGGATTTGATTAACCTCAAACAAGGTTATTTAAGAATCACAGGGAAAGGCAATAAAGAGCGACTGGTTCCTTTAGGTGAGGTTGCGTGTGAATGGGTTGAAAAATATTTAGTAGAATCTCGTCCACAGCTCTATAAATCAGTGACTGATTATCTTTTCCTTACTCAGCATGGTGGCATCATGAGTCGGCAAAATTTTTGGTATGCGATTAAGCGCTATGCGCTACAGGCAGGGATTCAAGCAGAACTTTCACCACATACCATGCGCCACGCCTTTGCCACTCATTTATTAAACCATGGTGCAGATTTACGTGTGGTGCAGATGTTATTGGGACATAGTGATCTATCAACAACACAGATTTACACCCATGTCGCTCAAGTTCGTATGCAACAACTACATGAAAAATATCATCCAAGGGCTTAGTATTTTATAAAATATGAAAATAGGGTTGTATATCGTCAATTTACATCCCTTAATCAAGTTTTAACGTACAACAATAAAAATTTTGCTATGCTATTTTCCTCAAAACGGGTTTGTTAAAACCACGTAAAAAAACACAAAGAGTTATTTTATGCTATTAAATCGTTCAAAATTGATGCTCGCTTGCCTCATTGCAGGCTCTATCTCCGTGAGTGCTTGCTCAAAAAACCAAGACTCTAAAAAAGATGACACCTTGACTGCAACTGCGCCTGCCACTGGTGAAGCTTCAAATTTAACTGATCGTGATACCAAGCAAAAACTCATTCAAACCTTACAAGCCAATTTTCAGAAAGCGGGTGTTAAAGCCAAGATTTTAGATGCAAAGCCTACTGAGATGCCAAATCTGTATTGGATCAGCATGGAAGGTATGTCATCAGTTTATGCAACGGCTGATGGGAAATTCTTAATCCAAGGTGATGTCATCCGTTTAGGCGGTAAAGAACTCAGTAGCATTGGTGATTCACTACAAGCTGCTGAAAATAAAAAGCATTTATCACAATTAAAAACTGAAGATTTATTGATCTACCCCGCTAAAGGCAAAACCAAACACGTGATCTACGTCTTTACTGATGCAAGTTGTCCATATTGTCATAAATTACATGAACATATTCCTGAGATTAATGCCAAAGGCATCGAAGTTCGTTATATTGCATGGCCACGTGGTGAACAATTTATGCCTGCGATGGAAAGTGTTTGGTGTAGCCCAAATCGTCAAACCGCATTTGATCAGGCGATTACAGGCGCGCAACTTCCACCTGCAACATGTCAAAATCCTGTGCGTGCCCAGTATGAACTTGGCTTGAAAATGGGCGTGAATGGTACACCTGCAATTTACAATGCAGAGGGTGAACATATTGGTGCATATATGACTGCAGATGAAATTGAAAGCCGTTTAAATAAATAATTTTTATCAGTAAATTTACAATAATTTATATATAAATAATTATTGTTTTCTGCTGAACATAAAGATGCGTCAGGCTCTAGAGTCTGGCGCATTTTTTAGCTATGATCTAAGCTTATTAAAATTTATATGCATAATTGGAGTGTGACGTGAAACCAGTTCGTCTGGCAATACTCGGTCTTGGAACCGTAGGCGGTGGTGCCCTTAAACTACTACAAGAAAACGCTGCTGAAATTAGACGTCGCACCGGTCGTGAAATTCAAATTACCCATGTGGGTACTCGTCGTCCACGTCCTGATTTAAATTTACCAGACAGCGTGAAACAAAGCGCCGATCTTCTTGATATTGTTCGTCAGCCTGATGTTGATGTCGTTGTAGAAGTCATGGGTGGGATTCACCCAGCTTATGAAGTGATTATGGAAGCCATTAAACATGGCAAACAAGTCGTGACTGCCAACAAAGCACTACTTGCTGAACATGGTAATGAACTGTTCAAAGCTGCTGATGATCATCATGTACAGATCGCTTATGAAGCTGCGGTTGCGGGCGGCATTCCAATTATCAAGGTCATCCGTGAAGGTTTGGCTGCCAATAAAATCGAATGGCTTGCTGGAATCATCAACGGTACAGGTAACTTTATCCTCACAGAAATGAGTGAAAAAGGTCGTGCTTTTGACGATGTCCTCAAAGAAGCGCAAGAACTTGGCTATGCCGAAGCTGATCCAACCTTTGATGTTGAAGGGATTGATGCTGCACATAAGCTCACGATTCTTGCTTCATGTGCATTTGGTATTCCACTGCAATTTGACAAAGTGTATACCGAAGGTATTACCAAAGTGACTGCTCAAGATGTCAAATATGCTGAAGAACTTGGCTATAACATCAAACACTTGGGTATCGCGCGTCGTTCTGCGAAAGGCATCGAATTACGTGTACATCCAACTTTAATTCCTGCTGAAGAACTCATTGCCAATGTTAATGGTGTGAAAAATGCTGTCCTCGTACAAGCCAATGCTGTTGGTCCAACATTGTACTATGGCGCAGGTGCCGGCGCGGGTCCTACTGCTTCTGCTGTCGTTGCTGATGTGGTGGATATTGTTCGTGACATCATTTATACCGAAGATGGTTCTGGTACGATTCCACAATTGGCGTTTGAAGCACTGTCAGATTTGCCAATTTTGCCTAGCGAAGAAATGACCACTGGCTACTATATCCGTATCAATGCCGAAGACCAGACTGGCGTACTTGCAGATGTAACAACGATTTTAAGCCGTGCGGGTATCGGTATTGATGCCATCATGCAACAGCCACGTCTAAAAGATTTGATTCCGATTGTGATTTTGACTGATCCAATCCAAGAATCAGTGATGAATAACGTACTTTCTCAAATTCAAGCTTTACCGACTATTCATGGCGAAATCGTACGAATTCGTTTAGAATTGCTTGATAACTAATCGGGTTGGGGAGTGATGAACTCCTCACCAGCTCCACTCATAAATTTGGAACACCATCATGTCTACTGCCAATCGCTATACAGGACTTGTTGATCGCTATCGTGACCGCTTACCAGTATCTAAAACTACACGTGCTATTTCTTTAAATGAAGGGAATACCCCGCTCATTAAATTAGACAATATTCCACGTCTTATTGGTGAAAACGTTGAAATTTATGTGAAGTACGAAGGTTTAAACCCAACTGGTTCATTTAAAGACCGTGGTATGACCATGGCTGTAACAAAAGCAGTTGAAGAAGGCTCAAAAGCGATTATCTGTGCATCTACAGGGAATACTTCTGCTGCTGCTGCGGCTTATGCTGCACGTGCAGGCATCAAAGCGTTTGTTTTAATCCCAGAAGGCAAAATTGCCATGGGTAAAATGGCGCAGTCAATGATGTACGGCGCTGTGACTTTACAAATTCATGGTAACTTCGATGATGGTATGCGTCTTGTCAAAGAAGTGGCTGATCAAGCACCTGTAACGATTGTAAACTCAATCAACCCTTACCGTTTGCAAGGTCAGAAAACCATTGCTTACGAAATCGTAGATGCTTTGGGTCGTGCACCTGATTATCACTGCTTGCCTGTGGGTAACGCAGGTAACATCACTGCACACTGGATGGGCTATACCGAAGCTTTAACTGAAAATTTCAGCTTTGAAAAAGACCAAGTGGTTTATGATGCAGAAGCGGATGCTTTCACGGGTCAAAAACCAGCGGGTCGCCCAATCATGGTCGGTTACCAAGCTTCTGGTGCTGCACCATTCTTACGTGGTGGTCCTGTAGAAAATCCTGAAACTGTTGCAACTGCAATCCGTATCGGTAATCCACAAAGCTTTAACCATGCCAAAGCTGTTGTTCGTGATTCAAACGGTTGGTTTGATGAATTGACTGATGCTGAAATTTTAGAAGCACAACGTATGCTTTCGATGTATGAAGGCGTATTTGTTGAACCTGCTTCTGCTGCATCTATTGGTGGTGCAATCCGTGATATTAAAGCAGGTAAAATTGCTGAAGGTTCTGTGATCGTATGTACCGTAACAGGTAACGGCTTGAAAGACCCTGATACTGCAATCAAACAATGTGCAGATGCTGTTATGTTGTCGATCGATGCTGAACTCAATCAAGTTCGTGATTCTATTCTTTCAAATATGTAAGATTTAAATCATTCAAAAACCTGCCAAGTGCAGTAATGTTGATCCGTTAAATAAAATATTTAAAAATCTCCCCTAACCCCTCTTTAAAAAAGAGGGGAACTTACCGGAACTAAAACAATTTTAGTAATGGAAAGCTCCCTCCTTTGAAAAAGGAGGGTTGGGGAGGATTTAAAGAATTCTTAACAGGCTTGCATTACCAATTGCAGGTTTTTTTATCGCTCGAATTTAAATATAAAACTTATCAATACAAAACTTAATACATAAAAAAACGCCCCTTTAAACTTAAGAGGCGATTCACTAAAAAGTTAACTTTAAAATAAAATCATACTTAAAAAATAACTTAAATACGTTTTGGTAAATGGCTCACCCAGTTTAAAAGATTGGTTGCATCGTTAGTACGTGCTTGAGACGTACTTGCACCCAATAACACCACTACAGCTGGACGACTATTCACTGTCGTATGCATCACAACACAGCGCCCTGCTTCGTTAATATAACCTGTTTTTGAAATATTAATATTCCAACCACCATTACGCACCAGTGCATTAGTATTGTTTGATTTCAATACACGGTAACCTAAATTGAAGTCATAATGCGCTGTAGTCGAGAATTGACGAATTAAGCCATATTGGGATGATGCACTGACTAAAATCCCAAGATCGCGCGCAGAAGATATATTACGAGGATCTAAACCAGTAGACTCGACATAGTGTGTTGAGTTCATGCCCAATTGACGTGCTTTACTATTCATTGCAGCAATAAAAGCCTGTCGACCACCTGGATAAGTACGTGCTAAAGCCGCCGCCGCAGGATTCTCAGATTTCATCAAAGCCACCAAAAGCATTTCTGCACGATTCATCGTGTCACCTGCTTTTAGTGTAGAACTTGAGTTCTTCCCCCCAGCACCAGCAAAATCAATTTGTTGCAATGTGATGTCTTCAGACATATTCAAACGAGCATCTGCCGTAATCACCGCTGTCATAAGCTTGGTAATCGAAGCAATAGGTAATGCCATATTGGTATTTTTACTGTATAGCACTTCACCTGTATTTGCATCCATCACCAAAGCAGCACGAGCATTGACAGATGGCTGACTGCTATAGTTATTGGTATCATAAATCTGTGCAGATCTATTATTCAAAGTTACAGGTGCTGTATTTGAAGTGCGCAAAGTTGTGGTATAAGTTGTTGAACCTTTAGGTGAAATATCTTCACCATCATCATCAACAGAATCCCCATTCAGTAACTGACTAGCATCTGAAGACGACCAACTCACACTCGCTTGTCCGCTTCCTCCCGTTGAATTCATAATGATTTCAGCAAAACCAGTTGAACTCATACTGAGTAGCACTGACAAACTCAGCACATGCATTAACGTTTTTTTTGATTTTTTCACGATAACTTACTCATCCTTTGGGAGGTATTCACAAACTTGCTAATTACCTCAAATATGACTTACATTTACACTCAATCGTGACTATATTAAAACAAATATTTCAATCACAATGTATTGTGCATAAATATTGAATGGATATTAGGAATAGCATTGCCAATTTTGTTATGTCTTTGCAAGTATTTTTTGCTTTATGTAACAAAAATATTGATATTTAGAATGAAAAGGAGGTGTAAGTGATTACTGTTTTAGTGGTAGATGACCATGAATTAGTAAGAACAGGCATCTGCAGAATGTTAGAAGATCAAATCGATATTCAAGTCATTGGGCAAGCAGAATCAGGCGAAGAAGCCATCACCATCGTTAGACAACAACATCCTAACGTCGTTTTATTAGATGTAAATATGCCCGGAATCGGTGGTGTTGAAACAACCCGCCGTTTATTACAAACTGCACCAGATACCAAAGTTCTAGCAGTCAGTGGTTTGGCTGAGGAACCTTACCCCTCCTTGCTCTTAAAGGCAGGCGCACGTGGCTATATCACCAAAGGTGCACCCATTACGGAAATGGTTCGAGCGATTAAAAAGGTCATGCAAGGTGGTAAATACTTCAGTGCGGATATTGCTGAACAACTAGCCAGTTCATATCTTTCAGATACACAAACCTCACCTTTTGATGCACTGTCTGAACGTGAAATGCAAGTTGCCATGATGGTTGTGAATTGTGTCAGCGCACAAGAAATTTCAGACAAACTTTTCGTGAGTGTCAAAACAGTCAATACTTATCGTTATCGTATCTTTGAAAAACTCGGAATTGATAGCGACGTTAAATTAACCCACCTCGCAATTCGTTATGGTTTGATCAAACCATAACTGACAAGAAATACAAAATACGTAACTGAGTACACCTATGGCGCCTAAGGTATCTGTCCCGATTTATCAAACCATTTACCGACTAGGCTCACTGTATTCAGTCTACCGTGTGGTCATCGCATTCTGCCTGATTGTTATTTTTTTAATTTCACTGGAAAATCAGCAAACTCATTACCTTTATCCAAGTTTATATTTTTATTCGATTGCAGCATTTACTGTTATCTCAGCCTTACAAATGATGCTTCTCAGATTCTTTCCACATGGAATCAGTAAGCAATTCATCGGCTTTTTTATCATCGATGTTCCTTTTCTGAGTCTTCTGGTTTTTGCATTAAGCGGCCCTAATCTTTCGATTAGTATTTTATTTGTGATTACCATCTTCTCTGCAAATTTTTTGCTCAGTAAAAATCAAGCCTTATTTATTACGCTCATCTCCGTGATTGCAATTATTTATCAGCAGTTTCTCGGTAGTTTTTTTGATTTTTCTAATTTAAATAATATTAGTAATAGTGCTTTATTGGCATTTCTATTTTTTATTGTTTATGGCATCGGGCAAATCGCCATTAAACGCTTTCAGGTTTTAGAGTCGCTTAATACTTACCAATCCTTAGAATTATTTAAATTACAAAACATTAACCGCTATATTTTAGAACAAATCGAAGTAGGCTATGTTGTGATCGATGATAAATTCAAAATCGTCGTGAGCAATCCAGCAGCTTGTCAACTTTTGGGTATTTCACCACTTTATGCCTACGAACAATATTATTTATCGGAGTTTCAATCTGATTTATATGAAATCTTAAAAGACGCAATGATTCGTGATGAAGAACGTTTCCAGTTTGAATCACATCAATCTACCTATACAGTCGATATTCGTATTCAAAAACTGGTTGTTCCTCATCAAGCCCTCACGCTTTTAGTCCTCGAAGATGCTCAACGCATCAATCAAAAAGTACAACAACTCAAACTTGCCTCACTCGGGCAACTTTCTGCCAGTATTGCACATGAAATTCGTAATCCCTTGGCGGCAATCGTCCAAGCCAATGAGCTCTATTTAGGTAGTGATCCTGAGCAACAAACACTGCTTCATCAGATGATTAGCAAACAAGCGGTACGTATCAATGCCATCATTAAAGATACATTGGATATGGCAAAAAATAAAAAGGTCGATGCCAGAAGAATAAATCTATCTGAATTTATCCATGACTTATTAGCAAGCGACTTAAATGATGCTCAAGAGAAAATTAAAGTCGAAATCGAAGCTGAAACTCGTGTTTACTTTGACGATCTGCAACTACGGCAAGTTTTGATTAATTTGATTCGAAATGCGTTACGTCATAATGATGAGCATGCTGAATTCATTTTAATACAGGCATACCATACTCAATCTCACGTCTGTATCGATGTGATTGATTATGGGGATGGCGTCACAGAACAAAATATTTCTAAATTATTTACACCATTTTATAGTACCGAAATTACTGGAACTGGTTTAGGATTATACCTATCGCAAACGATCTGCGAAGCAAATCAAGCGAAATTAATGTATATAGAGCAAAAACAACAAGGGGCATGTTTCCGGATTGAATGCCCGCTCATAGATTAAATTGTTTTTTGGGGAAATATTGGGGTTATGACTGCACGACAACCACTAGTTTTATTGGTCGATGATGAACAAGATTTATGTATGCTCATGCAAATGAGCCTGTCACGTATGGGGATCAAAACCCATATGGCACATCATTTACAACAAGCCAAATACTTCTTTAGTGAATATAAATACGATGCCTGTATTACAGATTTAAACCTCCCTGATGGAAGTGGTTTAGAACTGGTTAAACATGTTTCACAACATTATCCTAACACCCCTATTGCAGTACTTACAGCTTATGGCAATATGGAAATTGCCATTGCATCGTTAAAAGCAGGTGCTTTTGACTTTGTTAGTAAACCGATTAACCAAACTCACTTACAACAGCTATTACAAAAAGCACTACACGTCCCACAGTTACCAGAAGTTGTTACAGATATTCCGCTTGAAGAATCAATGCTGATCGGCGATTCACAAGTCATTCGTAAGCTTAGAGAAACCATAAAAAAAGTAGCACGTTCACAAGCGCCTGTTTTTATCACAGGTGAATCTGGAACAGGTAAAGAAGTCGTTGCGAATCTAATTCATCAACTCAGCAATCGTAGCGATAGTCCATTCATCGCCATCAATTGCGGTGCAATTTCTGAAGAGTTGATGGAAAGTGAGCTGTTTGGTCATAAAAAAGGGTGCTTTTCTGGCGCAATCTCGGACAAACAAGGGCTGATTCAAGCGGCCAATGGTGGAACTTTATTCTTAGATGAAATTGCTGAACTTTCTTTAGCCATGCAAGCTAAATTACTCCGTGCAGTTCAAGAGAAAAAAATTCGTCCATTGGGCAGTGATTCAGAAATTGAAGTAGATTTTCGTATTATCAGTGCCAGTCATCAAGACATTGAGGCTTTGGTTGAACAAGGTAAATTCCGTCATGATTTATTTTTCAGAATTCATGTCATGGACATCTTACTCCCACCATTGCGTGACCGTGACCGCGACATTCTCATTCTAGCGAGTTATTTTATTCAGCAAATTTGTACTGAATGGAAGATCTCAACAAAACACTTAACTGAAGAAGCGAAATCTTTTCTTTTGGTGCAATACTATTCAGGCAATGTTCGTGAATTACGCAACATTATTGAAAAAGCTATCACTATGAGTGATGAAGAATATATCGATACTCAACATTTACAAGCAGCCCCACCACGCGGACAGATAAAACCTGAATCATTTGACCCCATCGTTACAAAAACTGCTCCTGTTGAACTGGCTGATAAAAATCAACCAATTCCTGAAGAAGGTTTAGAACAATATTTGGAAAAGGTAGAAAAAGAAGTCTTGCTCTCCGCTTTGAATCAAACCCATTGGAACCGAACTTTAGCTGCTAAAAAACTCGGTATGACCTTTCGTTCTTTACGCTATCGTCTGAAAAAGTTTGGATTAGATACAGATGACGATGATGAATAATCTCAAGTTTTGAAGTGAAAAAAGCTGAGAACATTCTCAGCTTTTTAAATTCGAAATGATCAACGATGTTTTAGAAGTAACTCCGCAACATTGTTTAAATACGTATCTTCTTTTTGATCCAATGTCCATGCATATTCCAAATTAGGGCGAATACCCTGCCCATCAATCATATTGCCGTTCGGCGTATAATAATGCGAGACGGTCATTTGAAGTGCCGCACCATTTGGCAATGGGAAAAGTTTTTGTACTACGCCTTTGCCATAACTTTTTTCACCAACCACCCATGCACGTTGATGCTCTTTCATGGCAGCTGTAAACACTTCTGCCGCAGAAGCAGAACGACCATTGATCAAAACACCGAGTTTGGTATGGATAAATTCATCCCCCGGTAAAGCTTGGAATTGTTGATTTCCTTCGGAACGACTTTTTGTTGAAACAATCGTCCCTTGGCTTAAAAATAAATCTGCTGTTTCAACAGCGGCTGAAAGCAAACCACCAGGATTGTTTCGCAAATCCAAAAGTACTGCTTTAACTCGTTGCGTACCATATTCTTCAATTAAACGCTTAATTTCATTAGCAGTATCTTGTTGAAATACTTTTACTTTTAGTACTAGAACTTGGTTGTGCAACATGATTGGTTCAATATCTGCAACTTCAAGTTTTCGATTTCGCACAATTGAGATCGCTGGGCTTTTCTCGTTGAGTTGCAATTGAAATGTAGAACCAATTGAACCATGTAATAAATCTTGTACTTGTGTAGCATTTAAATTCTTTAATTCTTGGTTTTCAATTTTAAATACTGTAAAACCATTCTTCAAACCCAACTTGTTTGAATCTAAATTGTCTCTCAAATTCTTGATTTTCCATTGATGGAAATGGCTGTCAAAACTGAGTTCAAAATCGGCTGTTGCAAGATCACTTTCCGTATATTGCATCAACTGTTTATATTCTTCAGGGCTTAAATAACGTGAATAACGATCTAAACCACCGACTAAGCCTTTGATTGCTTGTAGGAATAAAACATCATCTGGTTTTTCTTGTACATAATTATCTTTGACAATGCCATAAATCTGCACAAACTGTTCAATCGATTCGATTGGAACTTCGGCAATGCTCTGTTCTACATCATCAAAGTCAAGTGGGGCAGCATTTTCTGCCGCCCAAAGAGAATGACTTCCACAGGTCAATAATCCTGCTAATACAGCAATATATGTCCAAGCTCGAGCCATTCACTCACCTAATTTTAAATAATTACTACGATTTCAAGGTAATCAAATTGCGACCTTGCATTTCTTTCGGTGCAGGGATATTCATAAGATGGAGCAATGTTGGCGCCACATCTGCCAATACACCACCTTCTGCAATCGTTGCTGATGTTGGACCTACATAAATAAATGGCACGAGTTCAGTGGTATGTTGAGTATGGACTTGACCACTGACATAGTCTTGCATTTGTTCTACATTACCATGATCAGCAGTAATCAACATATGACCATGTTTTGCCATCACTGCTTCATACAAACGCCCAAGGCTCAGGTCAACAGCTTCAACTGCTTTCACCGCAGCATCAAATACGCCCGTATGCCCAACCATATCACCATTAGCATAGTTCACCACAAGTAAATCATATTCACCTGAATTCACCGCAGCAACCAATTGATCAGTCACTTCAGGCGCACTCATTTCAGGTTGTAAATCATAGGTTGCGACTTTTGGTGATGGAATCAAAATACGTTTTTCACCTGGATATTCATCTTCACGACCACCACTGAAGAAGAACGTCACATGCGCATATTTTTCAGTTTCAGCAATACGCAATTGGGTTTTACCAAGCGAAGATAAATATTCACCAATTGAGTTTTTAAGCTCTTCAGGCATATACGCCACAGGTGCATCAATGGTTGCTTGATAACGTGTTAACATCACAAATTTAGACAGATTTGGCACAACTTTACGCTCAAAATTGGCAAAGTCTTTTTCCACAAATGCTTTGGTAATTTCACGGGCACGGTCAGCACGGAAATTCATAAACACAATGCTGTCGCCATCAGCAACTTTAGCAATCTCACCAACACGCGTTGCTTTGACAAACTCATCATTTTCATTGGCTTCATAGGCTTGTTCCAAGCCTTCAACCGCAGAATTCACCACACGTACAGCTTCACCTTCAGTCATCAAACGATAGGCTTGCTCTACACGATCCCAACGGTTGTCACGATCCATCGCAAAGTAACGACCAATCATGGTCGCAATACGACCTTGATTTGGATATTGAGCAAATAAAGCATCCAGCTTTTCTAAAGAAGATTTCGCGCTACGTGGTGGCGTATCACGACCATCAAGGAAAGCATGTAAATACACTTTTGCACCACGTTTGAGTGCCAATTCACACATCGCAACAATATGATCTTCATGAGAATGTACGCCACCTTGTGACAATAAACCCATGATATGCACTGCACCATTGGCAGCTTTTGCTTTTTCTACAGCATCAACCAAAACTTCATGTTCAAAAAAAGCACCATCACGGATATCTTTGGTGATGCGGGTAAAGTCTTGATACAACACACGACCTGCACCGAGATTCATGTGACCCACTTCTGAGTTCCCCATTTGCCCATCAGGTAGACCAACGTCTTCACCAGAGCCAGAAATTAAACTATGCGGATGCTTGTCTTGCATCATGGTTAGATTTGGCGTTTTTGCTGCTAAAAATGCATTATCCTCGACCGCTTCACGATGACCCACACCGTCCATAATCACTAGAACGTGAGGGATTTTGCCAGCAGTTGCATCCGTCATGATTTACACTCTTTTCTGTTTACAAATTAATCATCATATCTTACCGTTTTTTTACGGCAGACTCTATGTTTCGACGATGGCAATAATTTATCCCCATCATCAGAATTTCTAATCTAAATGCTTTTCGACTAAAACTTGATTCAATTCTCTAATTTACAGGCTATCGGGCGCGATAAAGTAAATAACTCCCCACACCAAACATCAGTACGATCGGCAGGAATACAAACCAAGCAGGAGAAGGCGCATAGACCAAACTTGCATAGCCTAAAAAGTCCTGGATGTAATAGAAACCTAAGCCCACAAACAATGCGATCACTAAGCGAAAGCCCATCGACTGTTGACGCAATGGCCCAAAAATAAATGAGCAAGCAATCAAAACTAGCCCCAGTAAGGCAAACGGTGAACCGACATTTTTCCAAAACGCTAAAAGATAGGTTTTTGGTACTTGGCTATATTCATGCATATATTTCATAAAACTTAGCAACTGGCTTGGTGCTAAGTCTTCAGGGTCAATCGTCACCATATGCACATATTTAGGTTGTAGTGCCAACGCTAAAGTTTGTTGATTTTGGTTGGCAAGTTGAGACTGACCATTTTCTAAAATGTTCATCTGAGCACTGTCGTGTAAGTCCCATTGACCATTTTTAAGAAACTGCCCTTTTTCAGCATCTAGCACTGATTTCAAACGATATTGATCATCAAAATCCAAAACTTGAACTTGCTTTAATGCACCTTGTGAGTTGGCGTAATTGATGTAAATAAAGCGTTGCCCTTCTCGTGTCCAGTAACCATTCACTTCACCTAATTTTGCCGCACTGCGATGATTTTTGATGCTTTTCGCTTGTTCACTGGTATAAGGGACAATAAACTCACTCAAAGCAAAAGATAGGATAACCAAGACCAGTGACGAACGCATCACCCAACCAACAATACGCCAAAGGCTAATCCCTGATGCGCGCATGACGATCAATTCACTATTGGATGCCATCGAACCAAGCCCGAGAATTGCACCAATCAACGCTGAAATAGGCAAAATTTCATAGAGATACTTTGGTGATCCCCACAAAACATATTGCAATGCATTCCACGCGCTATAGCCTTCTTTTAAACTACTGAGCTCACCGAGATAGGTAAATAATATTTGTAAGCCAGATAAAATCGCTGTTGCACCCAACATAGCGAGCATCGTGGTTTTAGTCACATGCTTGGCGACAATTCTACGTGCTAACATTATGATCTCACTCGCTGAATCTGTTTTTTAATCTTAGGGGCTAATTTCTGCTTACGCGCGAATAAGGCGGCAAAAACCGCATAAATTAGCAATACAGCTGGATATGCCCACATCCCGATTTCATCTTTGGTGATTCGTGTTCGGACTGCCATTAACACTGCGATTAAGCTTGCAAAAATTAATAAGGCTGGGAAAAGCTTTAAATAACGACCTTGTCGTGGCGTCACTTCACATAATGCTGTTGCCAACATGAGTGCAACAACCATCGAAAAAGGTACAAATATTCGCCACCCCAACTCACTTTGAATCACAGGATCATCTTTAGCATCCAATAACTTGTTGAATGAAAGTGCTTCAACATCACCACTATCGTACTTGGCTTCTTTGTCACTTTCGATACGTAAACGCCACGTTTGGAATTCTGCTTGGGAGTATTTGGCAGAACCCGGATAAATTTCATAACGATGCCCTTGAACCAAGTCGACCACACTGGCAGCATCATTGGCAATTTCAATACGGGTCGCTTCTTTGGCAAGGATAATTTCGTCAGGTTTTCCAGTTTTTTCAGCACGTTTATAAACGAATACATCTTTTAGATTTTTACGATCTTCAGACAAAGAACCTGCATAGATGGTATACATCCCTGCTGAAATAAACTCACGGGGTCGTACGGAATCAAACCCTGTTTTGACCGCTTGCGTCGACATCAATTGTTCATATTGGCGAAGTCCTGCGGGTGCCATCCACACCATCAAAACACTTTGTGCAATCAAATACACCAAAGTAAGCGGGATAAGTAAGCGTGCCAGTTGGATTCGACTAATCCCACTGCCGTTTAAAACCGCCATTTCATGGTCAACATATAGGCGACCAAAAACCAACATCAAACCAATAAAGAAACCCAATGGAAGAATCAGAATAAGAAATTCAGGGAAACGAAAGCCAATGATACTAAATAGGATACTTGGATCTATCCGCCCCATAGCCGCACGACCGAATTGCTTAATCAGCTGCCCGCCCATAAAAATGAGTGTCAATAAGGCAACGACGACCAATGAAGTCGAAACAACTTGTTTGACGAGGTAACGTCGAATAATCAAATTAATCTTCCAAATAAGGGCTAAACGTGAAGTGCTGTTAGTTTACCCGAAGTTAAAATTATAAAACTAGATTGAAATTCTACCATTTGAAGTGGTTCAATGGTTTAATGATTTGAAATGTAAACAAGGCACAAAGACAACACATGAAACTTACGATCAATACATCGTTTTCAGCGTCTACATCTAGCCAGTCCTTATATATTCTGGTGGATTCTGAAAATACCAAACAAGCTCAAGAAGCATATAAAATCAGTGATTTAGATACATTAATTGAAGCTACACAATTCAAAGCGAGTTTCAATGAAACTTTACCATTGATTGCTAAACTCACTCAAGTTACACAATGTACTTTGCTCGGGATCGATAAAGCATCTGAAGTGAAAGTGGCGAAATTAGCAAAAATCGCACAAACAATTATCAAAGCATCACAAAAAAAATTCAAACAGATCAGTATTGATATTTCTGCACTTCCGACAGAGTTGCATTACTTATTTGCATTAAGCCTCACTCAAGCAGCCTATGGCTATGATGAATTCAAATCTAAGAAAAATGAATTTAACTTAGAAACCATTGAATTCATTGCAACTTCTTCAAGCTTAACAACAGATCAACTCAGCTTTATTGAAGCGGTTCAAAATGGTCAAAACTATACTCGCGACTTAGGCAATTGCCCTGGCAATATTTGCTTCCCTGAATATTTAGCAGAACAAGCGCGTGCTTTGGCTGCAGAATTTCCAGACCTTTTAAAAGTAACGGTACTTGAAGAGCAACAACTTGCCGACTTAGGCATGAATGCTTTCTTAGCAGTCAGTAAAGGTTCTGATCGCCCAGGTCGTGTCATTACCCTTGAATATAAAGCTGATATTGACCAAGCACCGATTGTCCTTGTTGGTAAGGGTGTGACATTTGATACTGGTGGTATTTCATTGAAACCAGGTCTAGGCATGGATGAAATGAAGTTTGACATGTGTGGTTCAGCATCTGTACTGGGTACAATTCGTGCGCTGTGTGAAGCGAAATTACCAATTCATGTAGTCGGTGCAATTGCAGCGGCAGAAAATATGCCTTCAGGTCATGCAACTCGCCCAGGCGATATTGTAACTACGATGAGTGGGCAAACGGTTGAAATTTTAAATACCGATGCCGAAGGTCGTTTAGTCCTTTGCGATACACTGACCTATATCAAACGCTTCAATCCTGCCCTAGTGATTGATATTGCGACACTGACAGGTGCATGTGTAGTTGCACTTGGTTCAGTTGTTTCTGGCTTATTTACCCCTGATGATGAATTGGCTGCTGAAATTACTGAAGCTGGTCATACGGCATTTGACCGTGTATGGCGCATGCCTGTCTATGAAGACTATCAAGAACAACTTGATTCTCCTTTTGCTGACATTGCCAATATTGGTGGGCCAAAAGCAGGGGCTGTAACAGCAGCGTGTTTCTTGCAACGCTTCACACGAGACTACCGTTGGGCGCATTTAGACATCGCAGGTACGGCGTGGAACTCTGGTGCAAACAAAGGCGCGACGGGTCGTCCAGTGCCATTGTTGATGCAATTCATTGCCAATCGTGCGAAAACCAACCGTGATCAAAAGAATGGCTAAAATTAGCTTTTATTTGTTTGAAAAAAGTCCTGAACGACAGGTCGAAAGTGCCTGTCGTTTATGTCGTAAAATTTTGCGAAATGCAGCTAAAATTTGGCTGCATTGCCCTGATACCGTTACACAACAGCAACTTGATGAACGCTTATGGAGCTTTGATCCGAGCAGTTTCTTAGCGCATGGTATTGATCAAACTGACGCACCGATTTGTATTTCTTCAAAATTACCTGAATCATCTGAATGGATTGTGTTTAATTTTAACAATCAAGCACTTGATCCTGCGACACAATTTAGTCACATTATAGAAATCATTGAAAATGATGAATCTGCAAAACAACTCGGTCGAGAGAAATTTAAAGCCTATCGACGGATGGGAATTGCACCTCAAACCTATAAACTTTAATTTATTTTCAATCTGTATGCTTTTATTTCAAGGAGATGCGTGGTGACATTAAATGTCGGTCAAGATTTTAAAAAGCGTTGGTTAGATACACCTGAAGCTGTACGCCAAACTTTTGTAGATGACCTCAACCGCATCTGTGATCTTTTAAGCCCTGTAACAGATATCCCTAACTGGTTGGATAATGATCAGCGTCAAATGCAAGTGGCTCAACTGAAAATTGAACAAGCTTATGCAGACTTAAAAGCACAATTGATAGAAGAAGCACAACTTCGTAAACAGCTGGCTTTAGAAAAATCATTGGCTGAAAAACGTGCGCAACAACAAGCTTATAATTCAGCATTGATCAAAGATGAGTTATTACAATTTGAACAACAAAAACAGACTCTACAAAATTTACGTCAGCAAATTGATTCTGAAATTTTAGAATATAGTGACAAATACACCAAAAATCCTGATACACCTGCGATCGACTATGCCAATGGTCAATTCCGTGTTGATGATGCACAAATTGTCTCTGAACTTGAAAGTGTGCGCTTACGTCTTGAACTAGAAGCTGAAACGCAGATTGAACAAGCCGTAGAAGCTTTTCGTCATAAACTGCAAATCGCAGCAAAAGAAGAAATTGAGTATATTTTAGCAAACTCAAATTTTTCAGCAGAAAAATAGAAAAGCTTATCTGTTTTATTTCTAAATACTTTTTTAGCTTGTCACGATAATGAAATATAAATGTCACAAGATGGTCATATCGCAAGGTGTTGATCATCTTGCATGAGGGAAACTTCACTGAACAATTTAACGAGAACTCGGTCTTTATGTTGCTCCCAATAAAGACACAAGCTCGTATTTATCGGGATAAATAAAATGGATCTACCCAACCAAATTTCAAACCGAATTGCTCAACTCCGTTCTGGTGAAAAATGGACGGTCTCTATACAAGATTTATTGATCAGTCGTGCAGACTTCCAATCTCTGTCTGTCTTCCTCAGCCGTGAATCGGAAAAAGGTACGTTTTCTTTGGGTGATGTAGGAAATATCAAACCACATTTTGGACAAACGTCTTTAACCATCATTAAGAACTGATATTCTCTGCCCTAGATTGAAATTAAAAAGCCCAACTCAAGATTAGTTGGGCTTTTTTATCGAGCAATGATCAACAAACAATTTTTGAAATTAACTTCGCTTCGACCAGTGATTTTTCATTCAGATTGGCATCCATTTCAATCAAATACTTACCATTGGAATAGAAAATTGAATCACCGTTCAAGGCAAAACTCATCACACCCTTTTTTAAGGTTGTCATTTCACCAGATGGTGTCATTTTGATTAATTCCCAAGAATTTGGAATGGTTCCTGGATATTTTTCGCCTAATTTCTGATTTCGTTCTAAGTTCTGTTGTGACTTAATCAAGTTCCCCTCAACAAATAACTCTTCTTCAGACTTTTGTTGTGATTTGGCGGGGTTATTTCCAGACGTAGTTTTTAACGATTCACCTGTATAGCGCTGGGTGAAAAAATCTAACCAACCCACAATGGCACGAATAATTTTAAACGGCGCAAATATAATGTCTTTAAATGTTGTTACTGGCGAATTGGTATAGCCATCACGCATATAAGGACGCTTAATAAAATATAAATTTCCCAAACCATCCATCTTCGGTTTAAAGAAATCAAACTTTGGATCGGAGGCGATGGTTTCTAGCTCACCAGTCCCCATATCTAAATGACAAATTTCTTTCGGGCTAAACGCGATACGATGCTCTCCGATGCCTAAACCACAAGAGTCATAATACAACTGCATTGTATCTCGCGGATCAAAACATGGGTTTGAATCCTGACATTCTCCCTCAGTTAAATACTGTGTACGATTGGCATCCAAAGGTAAAATACAAATGTGGCGCTCATAGTGGTCTGTGTTAACCGACAAAGCTAAACGTCGCTTCGATTCATCATACGCCATATCTTGGACGACAAAATCATTCTTACGTAAAATCAAGCCTTCTGTTTCTTGCAGATTATCCAATGACTTAATATTGATCGAAACGCCATCTTGTAAGCAGGCGCTATAAATCAATTTTTGATCAGAAGTCAAAATCATATCTGTAGGGAAAATATGATTTAAATCGGCTTCATCCTCTTGCGAGCGCATTCCCATAAACTGAGCGCCTGTGCCTTTGGTTTTCCAATCTTTACGTTGTTGAATTTCAACTAAGTTCTTTTTATATTGATCAATCGACTGAAATGGGACAGTAATCGTTTTATTCTCATCAAATAAATACACATTATTATTCGATAAATACAGCAATGCAGACATGAATATTCCTTGATGTGGCTGGCAACAGGATACTTTTAAACTTTCTGTGACAGCTTAATTCTTAATTTTTTCTGTATGAAATATAGCATAACTCATCAGAAACTCCGCAAAATTTAACCTTACAAAAAGCACGATATTGCTTTTGACAATAAAAAAGCCTTTCACTAGGAAAGGCTTAGATATTCAATATTTTTATTAAATTCAAACATTAAGGCTGTTTTAAATACGGCCACGCAGCTTTTAAGTAAATAAACATCGACCATAAAGTTAGAATCACGGCAGTGTAGAGCAAGCCATACGCCAATAATTCAAGAGGTTGCCAGTTTAATAAAAATACTGTAATCGCAATCATTTGAAAGGCAGTTTTATATTTACCCACTGTAGATACCGCAACATTGGTACGCGCACCTAACTCTGCCATCCACTCACGTAAAGCAGATACCGTAATTTCACGGGAAATAATCACAATCGCAGCAAATGCCATCGTAATCGTCGGCTGCCATTGCACCAGTACAATGAGTGCAGCTGCAACCATCAGTTTATCTGCGACTGGATCTAAAAAACGCCCAAATGCAGAGGTTTGATTCAAGGTTCTCGCAAGATAACCATCAAACCAGTCTGTCACCGCCGCAATGACAAAAATCGCAGTCAGGATAATATGACGCGTCATACTCCCCTCATGTCCACCCACACCAATCGCAGGTGGCCAATATGCAACAGCTAAAAACACAGGAATTAACGCAATACGAGCGAGCGTCAAGATATTTGGAATATTCAGGATACGACCTGTAGTCATAGATACCGCCACTGAGTCCCCTATTTACCCGAATAACAGGCAAATGATAATTTAGAGTATGCTCTATTTCGCTATTACTTTATACGATTCACATGAAACTGTCGACTATACAAACTCTCAGTTAAGCAAAGCCTGCTAAGCAAAGACAGTCACAGTCTGCCGAGCGATTGCAATCAAACGATTTTGCGCATCCCACAAGTAAGCGTGTTCAGCTGAATAACCATGTTCTGCAAAATCAGTAATCACGTGATATTTAAACCAATCATTAAGCTGACTTTGTAATGGATGAATAAAGGTTAAATGCCATGTTAATGAACTTGCAGGTGCAGGTTTACGAAACATTGGTAATACACCTGGTGGCCAAACATCCATTAAAGTGACTAAATCAGCCAAATTCATCTCACGATTAGCATGCACTTCTGGATCAAAGCGACAACAGCCCTTAAAGTCAGGCTCTTTACTGCCTGACATTGGATAATGTCCATCCGTCCATGCCAATTGGAAATTTTTCACACATTCAGGAAATGGCAGATATTTTGGAACAATATTCAGTTGATCTACTGGTGGAAACTCAACGGGTTGAACTCCCAATGGAACATTAATTTTCGACTCACGTTGACTGCCAAAACTCGCAATCAAAATACTTTGTACGGCATCATTTTGCCAAAGTCGTACTTCAATCGTCGTGACCGACTTACCTTCACGTAAAATTTCAGCCGTCAATTTGACCTGTGCTTCGTCTACAGGCCCAACAAAAGTCACACTACAGCTCAACAGTTTTTTCTCTGAATCATTGATCGTCGTGGTTGCTTTGTAAATCAACATGCCTGCAACTAGACCACCAAAAATCGTCCGTCCTTGTAGCCAACCTTGTGGAATATCAATCCATTGCTGTCGCTCAATTTGTTGAAATAATTGTTCCAATGACATGATCAATCCTGATTTTATATTCTGAAACTACTTTTTCATATTTTTGAAGATAAGGAAATGATCAATGACTGGTGCGTCAGTGAGCATTTAGGCGAATGCGACTTATGGTCGACAAGTATGACTGTTTTACCAATAGGCTTAATTTAGTAATTAAAAGGATTATTCATGCAAAACCTTATAAATGGTTCTTGCCATGACATCTCCCAAACCAGGTACCAATTTCAAATCATGTTCAGAAGCTTTGAGTACACCTTGAATCCCCCCGAAATGGGTGAGTAAATCACGACGACGCTTTGGCCCAAGTCCTGGAATTGCCTCCAAAACCGAACCACCACGGCGTTTATCACGTTTTGCACGATGCTTCGTAATAGCAAAACGATGCGCTTCATCACGTACTTGTTGGATCAAATGCAAAGCTTTATTGTCCTCAGGCAACTGGATTTTTGTACCATCGGTAAAATGTAATGTTTCTAAGCCAGGCTTACGTCCCTCACCTTTCGATACACCGACCATAAAGGCATCGAGTCCCAACTCTTGCATCACTTCCATTGCCATGTGTAATTGCCCTTTACCACCATCAATGAGTAATAAATCAGGCAACATGGCTTTTTTATAGCGACGAGTCAAAGCTTGACGCATCGCTGCATAGTCATCTCCACCAGTAATATCTTCAATCGAGAATTGTCGATAATCACGCTTGCGTGCGCCACCTGTATCAAACACCACACATGAAGCAATCGTTGCTTCGCCCATCGTATGGGAAATATCAAAGCATTCGATACTGTCGATTGGGCGACCACAGAATTCTTCAAGCTGATGAAAACGCTCATTCAGTTCTAAATGATTGGCTAACTTACCTTTAATCGCATGCTGAACATTCATTTCTGCAAGTTCGAGCCATTCCGCACGGGTTTCTCGGACACTATGTTTGATTTGAATTTTCTTCTCGAACTGTTGATGTAGTGCTTCTTCCAACTCTTTACGATCAGAAACTTCAACATTCACAATCAATTCACTTGGCACTTCATCTGCAACTTGGAAATAGAAATTCGCCATAAAGTCGGATAACATTTGCCCCAAATCATCGCCTAACATGTCAGGAAAATAACTTTTTCCACCGAGCATTTTACCGTTGCGTACATGCATGATCTGTACACAGGTCACCCCAGCTTGGTAAGCAATCGCGAGAATATCGGCTTCGCCTTTAATTTTATAAATTGCCTGTTGCGCCTGCACATCACGCAATAAAGCCATACGATCACGATAGAATACCGCCTTTTCAAATTCTAAATTTTCAGCAGCCTGTTCCATCTTTTGAATCAATTCTTGATTCAATTCTTTGGTATCACCATTTAAAAAGCGAATCGAGTTTTGTACATCTTCGTTATAGGCTTCAGGTGAAATCAGACCGACACATGGCGCAGTACAGCGTTTGATTTGGTACTGCAGACATGGGCGTTTGCGTTGTGAAAAATAGCTATTTTCGCATTGACGGACATTAAATAATTTTTGCAAAACTAAAAGCGTATCTCGTGCATTATAAGCACTCGGATAAGGACCAAAAAACTTGCCGACTTGATGTTTACCTTTACCCCGTCCCGATGCAATTCGTGGATAAGGTTTATCTGCTGACACGAAAATATAAACATAGGATTTATCATCGCGCAGCATGATGTTATAGGGCGGACGATGCAGTTTAATCAGGTTTTGTTCAAGTAATAGGGCTTCAGTTTCAGAACGAACAACTAAAGTTTCAATATCATAAATTCGAGCGACCAAAGCCTGCGTTTTAGGATGTTCAATGGTTTTAACAAAATAACTCGACACACGATTTTTTAGATTTTTGGCTTTTCCAACATAGAGCAATTCCCCCTCTTTACCGAGCATGCGATAGACACCCGGCAATGTAGTCATATTGGCTAAAATCTTTTCGATATTTTCACGTGCGTTTTCGTTCACTATTGCCCTAATTCTTTTCAACTCCATCCCATGATGTGATGCTTTTTATTCCAATTTCAAGCAATTTATTTACTAAGCGTGTAGAAACAAAGAGTTCACCGATTATCCCATTGCTAAAAGCTATTAGTCAGCCCTTTAATTTTTGCTATGCTCAAGTGATAAATTTATTCATTGATCAAGTTAGGTTCAATTTGAATGAGCATTGAAAATGCAGCAATCCATATCGTAAAGCCTTCCACTTCCACGCATGGCAGATCTGAGAAAGATCGGAGTCTAGGAAAATCACGTTTTCATTTTGAACCTAAAACAGTGATGCAGCATTTGCGTAAACATATTATTGGGCAAGAAAAAGCATTAGATGAAATATCGAAAATGTTGCATGTGGTTAAAGCTGATTTTTCTCCACCCGATAAACCGCTTTCGGTCACGCTGATGCTTGGCCCAACTGGTGTAGGGAAAACTGAAACTGTACGATTAATTGCGGAAGCCATTTATGGACAAGCCGATGCCTTTTGTCGCATTGATATGAATACTTTGGCACAAGAGCATTATACAGCAGCCATCACAGGCGCACCGCCTGGCTATGTCGGTTCAAAAGAAGGTCATAGCCTCTTTGATGAAACTGCAATTGCTGGTTCACATACCCGTCCAGGCATTGTACTTTTTGATGAGTTAGAAAAAGCTTCTACCGAAGTAATTCGTGGCTTGATGAATATTCTAGAAACAGGAAAGCTGACCTTAACCGCAGGGACAAAAACCATAGATTTTAGAAACTGTATGATCTTTATGACCAGTAATATTGGTGCACAGGCAGCACAGCAATATTTGGAGAAAATACAGTTTTTACCAAAAAAAATACAGGACATCTGCCTCAAACGCATACCAACACAGACCATTATTGAAAAAGTCATGTATCGTAAATTTGATCCTGAATTTCTCAATCGGATTGATCGAACTTTGCATTATCAAGCAGTACAATCAGATGCTTTACCACGATTGGTTGAGATCGAACTGGAAAAGCTTAATCAGCGTTTACTACATCAAAAACGAACTGTTCATTTAACAAATGCTGCCAAAGCCTATTTTTATCAAGATCATGATATTCGTTTTGGCGCACGGCATTTAGCACGGAAAATCAGGACTGAACTTGAGCCAGTTTTAGCCATTTATTTTTTAAATCATCCTGAAAATAATGACATCAGGATTGATTACCACAATGCTGAATTTCACGTTTTATAAAAGCTTGGAAACTCAGGAAATACTTTTTCTCACTGATCATTTAGAATAATTCGTATTTACTAGCTCATAAAATTTTTGTGGATTTCTCGGTGAAACCAATATTTGTTTAGACTTTCCATCTTTCAAATATTCTATTTTAAACCGCTTCAAAGACAATGCAGGCGATACATCCAAATGATCTGTTGGGCTGACTTTTTGAATATCATCCAATTGAATCACCCATTTAAAGATAAGAGTATGAATCGTTAAAGTCCGATCTTTAATCACATAACGTGTCGTCAACAACGGCAACCAAAGCAAAATCACAGTCAAAATATACACGGTAGTATGCTCAGGATATTCCTGCATTGTTCCTTTGGCATACATGGTGACTAGAAGCTGAATGAGCAAACCAGACATCGCAACAATAAAGCCAAAAACCCACCAATCAATTTTGCTTCGAAATGTTTGCATCTCTATCAACCCATGTATATTTCACATGATTCTAACCAAAACCCATAATTATTTCATGGATTTATTGCTTTATTTTTCCTTAGTGTGAATACACAAATTCAAGGCATAAAAAAACGCCCTTTCGAGCGTTTAGATATTTCAATACAATCAAAACAACTTTTGAAAGAATGCCATGATTTGTGACATATAAGGTCGAATAAAAATCAAGAAGAATAGACCTAACATGATGAACCACTTCAAGAAGTAGTACAGTTGACGATTCTTCTGCTTCAATGCTTTGGCTTTAATACGGAATTGGTAAACATAACCAAAAACCTTATTTAAACCGCCAGTTTGGTCACCTGCTTCATTCGGAGAACTTGCCGCAGTCATGACCTTTCGACCGAACCAATGATTAAAACGTTCCATAAATTTAGCTTTTAATGGTCGTTCTACATCGGCAAAGAAAATAATACGGTTTTGGTCTGTGGTATTTTCAGCATAGTGAATATAAGTTTCATCAAATACCACACTTTCACCATCACGCCATGAATAACGCTGACCATCCACATCAATAAAACAACGATCATCATTTGGCGTTAATAAACCCAAGTGATAACGCAATGAACCTGCATAAGGGTCTCTGTGACGGACTAAACGACTATCAGGTGCAAGCTCAGTAAACATCGCAGCTTTAATGGTCGGTAATGTTTTTAACAATTCAGTGGTTTTTGGGCAAAGTTCTGCCGCTGAAGGATGCGCTGAGTCATACCATTTCAGATAAAAACGCTTCCAGCCTGTTTTAAAAAACGAGTTAAAGCCCAGATCATCATAGCTACTAGATGCTTTAATCCCACCTTTGGCATAAAGTGCTTTCGCTTCATCACGAATCATTTCCCAGTTTTCATCCAACACTTTTAAGTCTTTAAAATGTTGAGTGTCAATATAGGGTTGATTCGGCACTTTAGAAAACATGTACATCAAGAAATTGATGGGTGCGAGTATCGTAGAATGGTCAAAGAACTGACGATAAAACGAATGACGCACTTTACCGCGATTTTGGATATACAATGCAGACATCACAAAAATCGCCAATATGATCCATTTAATCATACAGCACTCATTTCATTAGTAAGGGTAATCGAGCAATAAAGGATTGCTAATGCAATGAAAATCTCAATCAATGAGACTATCAATGGTAAATCTTAACAAAAATAGTACGTAAAATGCCAATCGTAAAAAGAAATCACCTTATATAAAACTCACTTGAAAATGCTGTGTTCTTTTGGATTGATACAATCAATTGACCAAAATGACTAAAAACTTATTTTTTATTCATACTTAAAATGCTTTTTAATAACCTAAATATTTCCTTTATTTTATGAAAAAACTTAAATTAAACATTTGCTTTGCTTCATTTCTAGAATTTCATGCACATACTGTTTAATCCAGAACAAGTTTTTGCAACAAAAAAATTGATGACCCTTGCGTCACGGCTTGATACAACTTGTTAGGTTCTTTTTAGATATAGTTATCGTAAGATTAGAGAAGTCGAAATGTGTGCGGGAATTGCACACACACTTCAGAACATCAACTTAGAAGTCCTCCAAAAAAGGAGATCAGGGCATGATCCACGCTGGCAATGCCATTACCGTCCAAATGCTTTCGGACGGAATCGCAGAATTCCGCTTTGACTTACAAGGTGAGTCGGTTAACAAATTCAACCGTGCAACGATTGAAGACTTTAAAGCTGCCATTGAAGCTGTAAAAAATAACAGCGAAGTGAAAGGCTTAATCGTTACATCTGGTAAATCAACATTCATCGTTGGTGCAGACATCACTGAATTCGGTGACAATTTCAAACAAGGCGAAAGCGCAATTGTAGAATGGGCAATGCCTGTTCATGAAATTTTCAACTCATTTGAAGATTTAGAAGTTCCTAAAGTTGCAGCGATCAATGGTATTGCGCTGGGCGGCGGTTTTGAAATGTGCTTGGTGTGTGACTACCGTGTCATGTCAGAAGCTGCAACAGTTGGTCTGCCAGAAGTTAAACTGGGCATCATCCCTGGCTTCGGTGGTACAGTCCGTTTAAGCCGTGTGATCGGTATCGACAATGCAGTTGAGTGGATTGCTACTTCTGCAAACAAAAAACCTGCTGCTGCACTGAAAGATGGTGCTGTAGATGCGGTTGTTGCTGCAGACAAATTACAGGACGCTGCGATTGACCTTGTTAAACAGGCAATCTCGGGTCGTCTGAACTGGAAAGCAAAACGTCAGGAAAAATTAGAGCCTGTTAAGTTAGACATGCTTGAACAGATGATGGCGTTTAACTCGTCTAAAGGCGTGGTTCTTGCCAAAGCAAACCCTGCTCAATACCCTGCGCCAAAACTTCTTCTTGATTCACTTCAAGCGGGTGTTAGCCAAGGTCGTGATGCTGCGTTGAAAATTGAAGCTGAAGCATTTGCTAAAGCTGCGATTACCCCACAAGCAGGTGCATTGATCGGTTTATTCATCAATGACCAGGTTGTGAAAAAAGCATCTAAGAAACATGAAAAAGGTGCGCACCCTGTTAACCAAGCAGCTGTTTTAGGTGCGGGTATCATGGGTGGCGGTATTGCTTACCAGGCGGCAAGCAAAGGCACACCAATCATCATGAAAGATATTGGTAATCCACAACTTGCTTTGGGTATGTCTGAAGCAAATGGCTTGTTAACCAAACAGGTTGAACGCAAACGCATGACTCCTGCGAAAATGGGTGAAACCCTTGCTCGCATCCGTCCAACTTTAAGCTATGACGAATTCAAAGAAGTCGACATCGTGATTGAAGCTGTGACTGAAAATCCAAAAATCAAAGAAGCTGTATTACGTGATACTGAAGCAAAAGTTCGTGAGAATACGATCATTGCATCAAACACGTCTACGATTTCAATCACACGTCTTGCAAATGCATTAGAGCGTCCTGAAAACTTCGTCGGTATGCACTTCTTTAACCCAGTTCACATGATGCCATTGGTAGAAGTGATCCGTGGTGAAAAAACTTCTGAAGAAGCGATTGCAACGACTGTAGTTCTTGCTCAGAAAATGGGTAAAACACCAATCGTTGTAAATGACTGCCCAGGTTTCCTTGTAAACCGTGTATTGTTCCCTTACTTCGGTGCATTTGACCTGTTACTTAAAGACGGTGCTGACTTCCAGCAAGTTGATAAAGTAATGGAAAAATTCGGCTGGCCTATGGGTCCTGCATACCTGATCGACGTTGTTGGTATCGACACAGGTGTACACGGCGCAGAAGTGATGGCGGAAGGTTTCCCTGACCGTATGAAGCCTGATTATAAAGGCGCGATCGAAATCATGTACGAAAACAAACGTCTTGGTCAGAAAAATGACGTTGGTTTCTACAAGTATGAACTTGATCGTAAAGGTAAAAAAGCCAAAGTGGTTGATCCAGCTGCATACGAGCTTGTTGCATCTATGGCAACGACTGAAAAGCACGAGTTTGATGCTCAGGAAATCATTGACCGTATGATGCTGACGTTCTGTAACGAAACTGTTCGTTGCTTAGAAGACAACATCGTTTCTACTGCGTCTGAAGCAGATATGGCAATGATCATGGGTGTAGGTTTCCCTCCATTCCGTGGTGGTCCATGCCGTTACATCGACCAGACAGGTGTTGCTGAATACGTTGCACTTTGTGACAAATATGCACACTTAGGTAAGGCTTATGAAGCGCCACAAATGTTGCGTGACATGGCTGCTAACAACAAAAAATTCTACGGTTAAGGAGCGACGTGAATGGCTACTTTAAATCCGCGTGACGTTGTCATCGTTGATGGCGTACGTTCTGCAATGGGTAAAACCAAAAACGGTATGTTCCGCAATGTACGTGCTGACAGCTTATCTGCTGAATTGGTTCGTGCTTTAGTTGCTCGTAACCAGTTTGATGTCAATGAAGTTGAAGATGTGATCTGGGGCTGTGTGAACCAGACTTTAGAGCAAGGTATGAACATTGCTCGTAACATCGTGCTGTTAGCTGATCTTCCTAAAACTGTTGGTGGTCAAACGGTTAACCGTCTTTGCGGTTCGTCTATGCAGTCGATCCACACTGCTGCGGCACAAATTGCAACCAACCAAGGTGATATTTTCATCATCGGTGGTGTTGAGCACATGGGTCACGTCGGTATGATGCACGGCATCGACCTAAACCCTGAAGCATCTAAGCACTATGCAAAAGCGTCTAACATGATGGGCTTAACCGCTGAAATGTTAGGTCGTATGAATGGTATCTCTCGTGATGAACAAGATGCGTTCGGTGTTGAATCTCACCGTCGTGCATGGGCTGCAACTCAGGAAGGTCGTTTCAAAAATGAAATCGTTGGTGTTGAAGGTCATGATGCAAATGGCTTCAAACAACTTTGCGATATCGATGAAGTGATCCGTGCCGATGCTAACCTTGAAGCGTTCAAAGCGTTACGTCCTGTATTTGATCCGAAAGGCGGTACAGTAACTGCTGCGACTTCTTCAGCTTTGTCTGATGGTGCATCTGCAATGTTGCTCATGTCTGCTGAACGTGCTCAAGCGCTTGGTCTTAAGCCTCGTGCTGTCATCCGCTCTATGGCGATTGCAGGCTGTGATGCAGCGATCATGGGTTATGGTCCAGTTCCTGCAACTCAAAAAGCGCTTAAACGTGCTGGTTTGAGTATGAATGATATCCAAACCATCGAGTTAAATGAAGCGTTTGCTGCTCAAGGTCTTTCTGTAATGAAAGGTTTGAACATCTATGACAAGCAAGACATCATTAACTTGAACGGTGGTGCGATTGCATTGGGTCACCCATTGGGTTGTTCTGGTGCGCGTATCACGACTACTCTGTTAAACGTTATGGAACAGCAGGATACGCAAATCGGTCTTGCGACCATGTGTATCGGTCTTGGTCAAGGTATCGCAACAATTATCGAACGTGTTTAAGTTTTAAATACGTGAAAAGAACCCCGCTTAGTGCGGGGTTTTTTAATTAGAGTTAATGGTATTTTGTTTAGACGTATCAGGTTTTTCTTGAATATCAAATTTATCGCTTGTAAGAATATGGAGACCTAAGAAAAATGTAATAAAGAAAAATCCTGTCAGTATGCCCCATCTAATCTCATCTAATTTCTTATAATCTTTACTTTGTACACTATTAATCCAGCTAGTTAGAAGAATCACTAAAGATATTAAAGAACACATTAATACCCCAACTGTAAAACTTACTAGAATAATACTAGTCCTTCCTGAGGATAATAACTCTGAAGCAGCCTTAACAACACTAATCCCACCAAAAACAGTAATAATGATAGTTGCAAAAATACCTAAAATTGTTATGAATTGGATAGTTAGGTCATTTGTCTCTTGTTTTACTTGTTTAGCCTCATCTAATGCTTGTTGAGCAAATTTATTATTATCTTCAACAGCAACTTTAATTTCTTCTGCAGAAGAAATAGCTTCTTGTGCCCGTCGACTACCATCCGATGCTAAATGTGCTGTTTTTTCAACTTCATTTTTTGCTTCTAATGCAGCATTTAATGCTAGTTGAGCATCTCGACTACCTGATTCTGCTAAGTTATATGCAGATTCAACATTAGCTACCATTTCAGTAATGGTTTCATTTGCTTGATTAAGATTTTCACTTATAGCATAGGCTTTCTCTTCTGCAACTCGTACATTTTCTAATATGAAAATTTTTTGAATATGAGCCAGTTCAATATGGCTTACTAACTTTCTATAGCAGCCAATAATATGCTTAATACAAAGTATAGGAAGTTGATTATCTCTATCTTCTAGCTCGAATGAATCAAAAATATGGCAAATATCATCAGGTACTCCTTTTTTAAGGATATATTCTCTGATTTTTTTCTCTACAGCACCTTGAAGGTCATTAAGCTCACTTTTATTAACTCGGCTATCATTAATAAATACAACCTCAGTGATTCTCCCATAAGGGATATCATAAAAAGTTTCCCCTGAATCTGTAACAATGTAAGCAGCAACTAATTTTAGAAAATCAGCAACTAATAAAATAATAGCTTTATTATCTTCAAAAGTTACAGAGGGGTCTAAATGAACTTTAATACAATTTTCTAAACTCATATGATATTTCTAGCATCCTTAAGTTCAGACGTATTGTATTCTAGAGTGCGATCGCCTTCTTTAATTAATGATTCATAATTAAACCAAGCAGGTTCTTTATGAGTCATATTAACCAATTCAAAAGCATCTTTTTGAATTAAAGCATCTACAACTTTTCGCGCAATTGAGCATTCAAGTTCATGACATACTTCAAAATAAGCACCGTCAAACTCCTCAATTTCAAAATCAAAATCTGATTCATCATGAGGATTGTTTATGTATTTAATAGTTGGTATTGTCGAGGTAATAGGTCTTCCACCAAAATTTTTGAACTCATGATAAACAGATGGAAATACTGGTCCTAATTTCCATTTCCCAATAACTTCATTAAAAGAATTATCTAAAATATTTTTTTTGAATAATGTTGTGGTTACATAGTACAAAATTTTCTGTAGTTTGAGATTTGTCAGATCCGAATCTGTATGCTCTGAGTTTGCATACCATACTATGTAATTTGCCATATCTAAAGCTTTCATCAGATAGACCTCCTTCGTTTCTTAACAAAAAAATTTAAAATATTTTATTAACTCTATTATCATCATATAAATTAGCTTGTATACAAACTTCTTAAAGTAAACGACAAGTAATGTCTCTTAAATTTCTAAATGCTTAAAATAAAGTGTATGTTTTCAAATTCGTTTTAACATTGTAAATTACTAAAAAATTTTAGAATTCTAACTTTACAACGGTTCACTTACTTTTGCACCAATAATATTGAAAAATTCTTTTTAATCAACTTTCTAACATTATATTCTAAATATAGAACTAAGATGTTTTTTATACTTTACTATGTATTAGCTTTCATAAAAACTCTTAAATCCCCCCTGAATAATAATAAAAAACTAAGTGAAAGCATTAATATACAACAAAAAAGCCAATCATCTGATTGGCTTTTCAACATCATATTCAGCTTAACGCTTATTCGTCGGCAAATTATTTTGCCACTTATTATCACCCATCATCAAATTCAAACGATCTGTATCTATATTCAATTTAAACGAACCATTTTTAACAGCCTCAATCGCTTGATCACGTGTAAGCCCCATCGAAACAGGTTGCAACATTGTCATCAAACCAGACGTCGGGTCAGAAGACTGTAATCCAGTTGCAACTGCCAAAACATATTCCTGCATCATTGGGCTTAAACCGCTCATATCTATCTGCGGTGCTTTCGGTTGAACATTCACTATATTGGCATTATCACCAATCACATAATTTTGAATATCTTGCTCACTTTTAATTATTTTTTTCTGCAAAGCTTTACGGACATTTTTATCTTCTTGCAAAGGTGCCATTTTGACTTCTTCATCACGCAACTCAGCATCTGCCATCACTTTAATGGTTGGCAAAGTTGTGACTTCTTCAGCTTGAACACTGGTTAAAAAAATAGAACTCAGTGTAGTTACAAGTATCGAAGCTTTGATAAAGTTCATACATTTCACCTGTAAAAATGGATCGTCATATCATGGATAACAATATGATCGAGTAAAAATAAATTGGGTATAAAATAGGCTACAGCAAACCACGTTTTGATTCATCAAAACTTAGATAAACGGTAAATCCCATAGCATTAATTTATCAAATGATGATAAATACATAGATGTTTACCATAAAAAGCCTATTTATTTAAAAGTTTATAACTCATCTGCCAAAACCTCCGCATTTTGCTCTTTCTTGGAGTTGATTTGGCTATTGAGCTTTAACACATCCTGATAAAGCTGATTAAACTGTTTCACTTGTACATCTTCTTTAAACAGAATTTGATTGCCCTGCTTTTTCCATTCATGAGTTTTTAACAGTTCAAACATTTTTTCAGCTTTGGCTAAAATCTGTAATTCATTTAAAATCAAAGCATTTTCAGGATCAACTTTTGCATTTTGCTGTAATTTATCCAACAAAGGTTGTTTTAGATCTTTGCGCAAATCCAATTGCTTTAATTGTTGCAATGCCTGTTGTTTATTTTGTGTATTATTTTGCTGATACTGTTGCATGGCTTGACGTACCGTGCTCAACATTTGCGTAGTTTCTGCATAATTTTGCTTTCGATCTAGATCAAGTCGATTTACATCTAAAAACTGATCCCATTTGGCAGCAGCCAATTGATTTAAATAAGCATTTCGAGTATCGACATTCCGTACCCAATAAGCCAATAAAAACTCAGATAGCGTTTTATAGTCACCTTTTAAACGTGCATCCTGAATATCAATCTGAACCGATTTAGAGCGATCTTGAGCTTGCTCAGAAAGTTGACGCATTTTTTCTGTCATCACAAAATCGAATGCTTGGCGATTGGCTTCCTCATTTTTAATCGAAGTATGGTCATAGTAAAGAAAGCCACCGATGGCTAAGAGAATCACCAAAACAAGGCTTATCACAATCAGCAACGTTCGTCGCATTCTCTCACTCCACATATCATCGTTCATATCTCAAAATATATATGAAATTATAAAAAACTGTATGTTATTTATCCATATTAGCGATAAATACCTATGACTCCACAACAGTAAATCCATTTTCTATTCAAAAAGTCCCTTTAAATTTCTCTCCAACAACCCCATCATTGTTCATTATTCGATTTTAGAGATTTCCCATGCGTGTAGATATTTGGTCAGATGTGGTGTGCCCTTTTTGCTATATCGGTAAAAAACGTTTTGAAGCTGCTGCTGAACAAGTCGGTGTTGAACTCGAAGTACATTGGCACAGCTTTGAACTTGATCCAGAAGCACCTGTACGCCAAGAAGTGTCTAACTCTGAACGTTTAGCACAAAAATATGGTCGTACCATTGCTGAAGTTGAAGAAATGCAACGTAATATCGCAGCGATGGCAAAAGAAGAAGGCATTGAGTTTAATTGGGAAAATGCCAATTCTGGCAATACCTTTAACGCGCATCGTATTATTCACCTTGCACAAAGCAAAGGTTTAGGTTCAGAAGCCAAAGAAGCATTTTTCTATAGCTATATGACGCAAGGTTTACCGATTGGTGAACGTGAAACAATTGAAGATGTTGCTGCACGTATTGGTTTAAATCCTGTTGAAGTGGATGATGTACTTAATTCTGAAGAATTTGCTGATTTTGTGAAGTTTGATGAAGAAGTGGCGCATGATCAACTCAAAGTGACTGGCGTTCCATTCTTTGTATTTGATCAACGTGTGGCTTTGGCAGGTGCGCAACCACGTGAGGTTTTTGTTCAAGTGATGCAAAAAGCCCTTGAATCAGCCAATGATGTTGAAGTTGAGCAACCAGATGCTCCAACGTGTAATGATGAATCTTGCGAAGTGCCGAATAAATAAATCTGAATGACACAATAATCAAATCACGAACAGGTGAAATGCTCGCAAGAATTTTACCTAATTTGATCAATTACAATTTTATTGAGATTCAACTTAAAAGTTTGGGTCTCAATTTTTAAAAGAATTTTTTATATTTCTTTTACTTATTTTTACTGACATTTTTTCATTTATTTTGTGTCATTTTTGCAATAGAGCGTTGCGTAAATAGAACTGTTCAAGCTTTTTTTGATCTATTAATATATTTTTAGAAATTGTATTTTTACAAATTTATCGCGCTGTAGTTTTCTTTTTATTTTTTGATGTATATCCCACGTTGTTTGTATTTTCTTAGTTTCTAAGACAATGAATCCTCCATTTTGGAGGATTTTTTGTTGATTTGTTAAAAAATTCCGAGTGGATAAGATCGAAGTTATCCACAATCTGTGCATGACGTGATCACATTTCTCCTATATTTTTATAAAAATTTCACAACCTATTTCTTTATTTTAAAAATAAACAACTTAGCTTTTTTACATTTCAAGATGTTTTGAAATTCATGAATCTGTCAAAGCACAGTCACATCTTTGCAACTCGCCTTTCCTATGTTCTTGACTCAACTTCATGGAAGCAAATTGTCAATGAACAGCCCTCCTTTTATAAAAAAAACACGCCAAATTATCCTCTTAGGATTTTTTATTATGATGAGTTTTGGACTCAGTGCTTGTAATGATGATGATTCATCAGAAAACAAGCCCAATACACCTAAACTGAATTGTGCACCTTAATAGAAATAATTCGAGGAAAATTAAAACATGAAAACAATAAAAATGAATCGACGTCACTTTTTACAAGGTTTGACGGGCTTAGGCGCGATGGCAGCCTTTCCAAACTCGATTCAAAAAGCTTTAGCGATTGATGCCAACAATCAAACTGGTACGATCCAAGATGTCAAACATGTGGTCATGCTGATGTTAGAAAACCGCTCTTTTGATAGTTATTATGGTACACGTAAAGGCTATCGTGGATTTGGTGATCGCTTTACCATTCCACTTGCCAATAATCGTACAGTTTGGCAACAGCTCAATGCCTTGGGCAAAGAAGTACTACCGTATGAATTAGACAGTGCTAAAGGCAATGCACAACGTCTCAATAGCACACCGCATACATGGATCGATTCTCAAGATGCATGGGATGGTGGTCGCATGGACAGTTGGCCAAAAATCAAAAAAGACCATTCAATGTCTTATTATTCACCCAAAGAATTGACTTTCCAACATGCACTCGCTGAAGCATTTACAGTCTGTGATAACAACCATTGTGCCATGCATACAGGAACACATTCCAATCGCTTGTTTTATTACACGGGAAGCAATGGTCCTAAGCCTGCTGGTGTAAATATGCTGAATAATGAGCAGAGTTCAATCGGCCCTTCTTCAGTCGGGCTGACTTGGACAACCTATGCCGAGCGTTTAGAAGCAGCAGGTGTGAAATGGCGAGTCTATCAAAATATGCCAGATAATTTTGGTTGTAATCAGCTCATCACATTCCGCCAATTTCGTGCAGCCAACGAAAAAGCGCCTAAAGAACGTCAAGTTTCTAGCGACAGCAAAGTCATCAGCCCTGCCTATGACCCTGCGATTGATGATGTGAATAATCCATTATTTAAAGGAATTGCCAATACACTCCCCAATCAAGGACTATTTGATACGCTTAAAAAGGATGTATTGAACAATCAACTTCCTGAAGTTTCATGGGTCGTGCCTACAGCGCTTTATTCTGAACATCCATCACCGTCATCACCAGTACAAGGTGGCTGGTATGTCCAAGAGTTATTGGATGCATTAACCTCAAATCCAGATGTATGGAGTAAAACGGTACTGATCATTAACTATGATGAAAATGATGGTTATTTTGATCATGTCGCGCCACCATGCCCGCCTTATTATGAGCACAACACCGGCAAAACTTATGGTAAAACTACCCTTAGTGATGCAGACATGGCTTATGAATATTGCAATTATCCATTCCCAGAAGGATTCAGCAAACAGCCAAAACTAGAAGCACGTAAAGATGGGAAGTCTATCGGTGATGGACAACCTTTTGGGCCTGGGATTCGTGTTCCGATGTATATCATTTCACCGTGGAGTCGTGGTGGCTGGGTCAATTCTCAAAGTTTTGACCATACATCAGTGATTCAGTTCTTAGAAAAACGCTTCAATGTTCAAGAACCCAATATCAGCGCTTTCCGACGCGCTATTTGTGGAGATTTGACCTCTGCTTTTGATTTTAAAAATCCTAATAAATTGGAGTTACCTGTTTTAAATGGCAAGAAAACACAGGCAGAAGCTGATGCGATTGCAATCGCTCAAGGTGCTTTATTGCAAATTCCAGTACCATCAAATCAACAACTACCAAAACAAGAAACAGGAAGTCGCCCTTCACGTGCTTTGCCTTATGTACTGCATAACAGCGCTGTAACTTCAGCCAACGATATAACACTTAAATTTGCCAATGCAGGTACGCAAGGGGCTGTATTCCATGTCTATGATAAACTTGCCTTAGATCAATTTCCTCGTCGTTATGTGGTTGAAGCAAATAAACAGCTTGAGGATATTTGGTCACTAAACAATCATCAGTATGATCTTTGGGTACTGAGTCATAATGGATTCTTACGCTATTTTAAAGGTAATTTCCAAGAATTAACGACTGCAAAAATACTGCCTGAAATCCAAGTTTGCTATGATTTAGAAAAAGGGGATGTCTATTTAAAATTGCACAATACAGGTTCACAAAACTGCACCCTAACAGTCAAAGACAAAGCCTATTTCTCACAACAGGCTAAAACTGTAATAATCAAACCAAATGCTGAAGAAATCCTGTCATGGTCATTGAAAGACTCAGGGCATTGGTATGATTTTGAAGTCACTTGCAAAGAAGCAATGAATTTTTATCGTCGCTTTGCAGGGCGAGTTGAAACAGGTCAGCATGGTGTAAGTGATCCTGCTTTTGGCTATATTTTAAATTAAGGTCTGTCAGCTTTTAACCTTTAGACACACTTTTAAAAGCAAGCAATCTCAGTATTCGGTTGCTTGCTTCAGAATACTGAGATGTATACTTCATTATCAATCACCTACACCTATTTCTACATAAGATTTCAATTTGTTTTGACAAAATACTTCTTTAAATCAAGCTGATTTTTTTATTAGAATGTAGTATTAGTTTTATATACCAAACAGAAAAATAGGTTATTGATGAATGATGAATTCTATCAAGTTTAAGCTTTCAATTTTTGCATTCAGTATTATTACCAGTAGCCTCTTTGGTCAAACTTATGCAGAATCAGAAATAATTGATTCTAATGACGAATTTCAAGAAACGTCTACAACTGTAACGAAAAACCCCTATTTTAATATCTGGGAATATATTCCTCAGCTCGTAGATTCAACACCTACTTTTCTCCCAGAACAATCAAATCTGGCTATCGTGCCTCCAACATCTGAAACTGAAAATCAAACATGGGCAGACCAAAAACAAAAGAGTGTTCGAAACTGGGTCGATCGCACAGCCAATAAAATGGACAGTTGGTTTGGTGAAACCGATCCAACTAAGCCTGCTACAGCTTCGTTGAGAGTATTACTCGATAACCGATGGAATAAGCACGATAACTATGACTTTAGTCCTCGTATTCGAGGAAAAATTAAATTACCGACCTTAGAAAATCGTCTCAGTGTGGTATTCGGTGACGATTCTTTAGACGATGAAATCGAAAACAATATTGCAATTACAGGAAGCGGGACAGATCGTAATCCCGATAAATCAGTCGATAGTAAAAAAATCCGTGATGACAACAGCTCGATTGCACTTCGTTGGTCACAACTGTCTAAACGCTTACCTTTTGATGTCGATGCTGACTTGGGTATTCGTTCTGGTGATGATATCTACGCTCGATTAAAAGCTGAAAAGGATTGGAAACTAGCCAATGATTTCTATTTCCATGCGGAACAAATTTATCGTTATGGTATCGACAGTGAAAATTATTTACGGACAAATCTAGAACTGACTCATGCTCGTCCAGATCAGGCTTTTTTATCTAATCAGTTCTATATCACCTATGCAGATGAACAAGATGATGATTTAACTTGGGACAACCGTACCTATCGTCAGCATCAATTCTTTAAAGGTAATCGTTTTAACTACGGCATCTATACCGGTGGTTTTTATAATAATGATGATTTGCGTCTAAACAGTTGGGGACCTTTTGTATCATGGCGTCAACCTGTATGGCGTGAATGGTTCTATGTGCAAGGTGACCTTAACTATTTCAACGATCATCGTGAAGACAAGAGTCATTATCCAAGTGCCTTGGTACGGCTTGAGGCATTATTTTAAGCCGAGAATGGAAATAATTTAAACAACTGTGGATAAGTTGAGACTTATCCACTCTTTATTTTAACGTACTTGCTGAGCATCAATTACATCTAAAACAAAAACCGAATGCAGTTTAAGCCCTGTCTTTTCGTCTACCTCATATTGTTCTTTCAGTTTACCTGTGACTTTAATTTTTTGACCAATCCAACTTTGAGCAAAACTCGAAGATTCAGTTATGCTCAATGGTGTACAATGTTTCGATTTTAAACTTTCCAAACAATAACGATACTTTTGTTGTGTTTCCTTATTTTGTTTTAATAAGGGTTTAACCACTTTTTCTCTTAAAATTCCTTCTTCAAAACTCAATTCTAAATTACGTCCCAAAGACTGCTGTGCAAAAACTTCAGCAGAAATCAAAATACTCAAAACCCATACTATCCATTTCATTATTTTTTATTCATAAAAAAGCCTATCGTTACGATAGGCTCTCTCGACACAAATAACGACTTATTTCAGCAATAAATTGTTAATACGTTTTACATATTCCGCAGGATCATCAGGTAAACCACCTTCTGCAATCACGGCTTGATCGAAAATTACATTAGCAAGATCATCAAACTGCGCTGAACTTTCCAATTTTTTCACCAAAGGATGTTCAGGGTTAATTTCAAGAATCGGTTTAGATTCTGGTACGGCTTGACCAGCTTGTTTCAACATACGCACCAATTGTGGCGAAAGCTCACCTTCACTTGTCACCAAACACGCAGGAGAATCAACAAGACGAGTCGTTACACGCACTTCTTTGGTTTTGGCTTTGAGTGAGTCAGACAATTTATCAACCACAGGCTTAAACTGTTCTGCGGCTGCTTCAAGGGCTTTCTTCTCTTCGGCATCTTGTAAGTCACCAAGATCAACTGCACCTTTTGCCACGTTTTGCATCGGTGTACCATCAAACTCATGAACAAACTCCATTGCCCATTCATCAACACGATCCGCCATTAACAATACTTCGATGTCTTTTTTACGGAACAATTCAAGTTGTGGTGAATTTTTCGCTGCTGCCAAGCTATCCGCAGTCACGTAGTAAATGGCTTTTTGCCCGTCTTTCATACGTGCTTTGTAGGCTTCAAGTGACGTTGAAACTTCATCATTGGTTGAAGTAGAGAAGCGTAAAAGTTTAAGAATACGGTCACGGTTACCCATGTCCTCGCCCAAACCTTCCTTGATCACTGAACCAAATTCAGCATAGAAAGTTTTGAATTTCTCTTGGTCTGCGGCATCTTCAGATTTTGCCAAGCCATCCAAAGTGGTCAAGACACGGCGGGTATTGCCTTCACGAATGGTTTTCACATCACGGCTTTCTTGCAATAACTCACGGCTGACATTTAATGGTAAATCAGCACTGTCCACCACACCTTGTACGAAACGTAAATAATTTGGAATTAAATTATCCGCTTCATCCATGATGAATACACGTTTCACATACAGCTTGATGCCTGCTTTGGCTTCACGTGTGAAAATATTGCTCGCTGCTTTACTTGGAATATAAAGCAATTGAGTATATTCAGTGCTGCCCTCGACACGGTTATGTGCCCAAGCCAAAGGTGCTTCAAAGTCATGGGTTAAATTCTTATAGAACTCAACATATTGCTCTTCGGTTACTTCTGATTTATTACGTGTCCACAAAGCACTTGCAGAGTTAATTGCTTCCCACTCATCAGTTTTCACATATTGACCGCCTTTAGGCTCTTCACCCTCAACAACTTCTTCTTCCTGCCATACTTCTTTTTGCATTTCGATTGGCAAGCTGATGTGATCAGAATATTTATTGATGATTTGCTTAACTTTATAAGACTCTAAATACTCAAGTGCATCATCACGCAAATGCAAAATAATATCTGTTCCACGTGAAGCCTTATTGATCACTTCAACTTCGAAATCACCTGTACCACCACTGGTCCAACGTACACCATCAGACTCAGGTTCACCCGCACGGCGTGATTCAACCGTAATTTTCTCAGCCACGATAAAGCCTGAATAGAAACCTACACCGAACTGACCAATCAATTGTGCATCAGCTTTTTGATCGCCTGACAACTTCGACATGAAGTCTTTGGTGCCCGATTTGGCAATCGTACCGAGGTTATCAATCGCCTCTTGTTGAGTTAAGCCAATCCCATTGTCTGAAATAGTAATGGTTTTCGCATCTTTGTCTAAGCTAACACGGACATGTAGGTCAGGATCATTTTCATAATATTCAGGATGATTAATCCCTTCAAAACGTAATTTGTCACATGCATCAGAAGCATTAGAGATCAATTCACGGAGGAAAATTTCAGGATTTGAATAAAGAGAATGGGTCACCAAATGTAAAAGTTGAGCCACTTCCGCCTGGAAGCTATGTTTTTGTGTTGTTTGTTCGCTCATTCTTCACTCCTTTCACGCAAACTAAAAATCAATTGCTATATGAATGGAGTGATTTTATTGATTTTCAAGGTTTCGCCAAAAATTAAAATGGTCCCTGTTTATAAATATTGTTCATGTAAATATCCAACTTCTGCTGGCGCATTTTATAGACTTCGGTTAAGCAATTCACATTGTCTTGGCATTGATCTCGAAGCTGTAACCATTTCACTTGTTGATCTTGAATGACACCACGCGTCCCCATCGGGACAAGTTTACGAATAATATTATAGGTCGTTGCCATTTTTACATCGGCATCATTCAAACTCAATTGTTCACATACCGTATGTTCAGTTTGAGTCTGCGCGTGCTCACAATTAAAACTGGCAGCATGACTGATAGATATACCACTCAATAAGCCTAATAGAATGAAAATCAAAGCTTTCATAAGTCTTCGACAACAACAATGAATAAGCTACAGAATAATTAAAATCTACATTTTCAACCAGTACAAAAAGCATCATTTTTGAATATTATTGTATATAAAACCTGAGCTAGACCAAGGTTTTATATACATTTTCAATCTTAAAACTTGTAACTATAACCCAGCGTATACACCAAAGGATTCACCTCTAAAGTGCCGATGTCTTTACCATCTAGTTTCACATCGCTTTCGACTTGCGCATAGCGTACATCAGCAAATACGCCCCAGTTCTTGGCATCAGCAGGTTGGAAATTAAAGCCCAATTGCCCTGCTACACCATAAGTCACATCTGCCTCTAATTTTGAGTTACTTCCTCTTAACTTCTCATCCCAAGGCACTGCAACTGTCAACCCAACACCTATATACGGCGTGAAGTGAGTACTATTTTTTAAATGATATTTTGCAGTGATTGTTGGTGGTAAATGCTTAAATGTTGCAGCTTCAGCGCCATCTAATTTAATGTCATGTTTAAAGGGTGCAACAGCGAGAAGCAGTTCTGCCGAAAAAGGTGAATCACCAAAAAAGTATTCAACAGAAGGGGTTAAATTATATTCATAGCTCACATCGGCTTTTGCACCAGCAAGTGTGCCATTATTACTGGCAGGCGCTAATAAACTTCCACCGACTTTTAATTGCCAATTCGATGCAAAACTCGTTGAAACTGCACAGAAACTCAGTGCAACAACGAAAAGTGATTTTTGTATTGTTGATCTTTTAAACATATATTTTAACCTCTTTGATTCTTTTCTATGGTCTTTTAAATAAGTGTGTGCTGATCATCACTTGATCTGAACAGCTACCAATGTAAGTGCATCAAAAAGAATTCAAAAATAATAATTCTAGGTTTCTATATCGAAATAAATTTTTTAAATAAAAAATGCTAAGTAAATTCAGTTTCTATATTTCTGTCTGATCTTTTACTCAATAAAAAACTCGGCAAATATACCGAGTTTTTAAACTAAATTTTAAGAACTAAAACTTAGAATTTGTAGCTATAACCAAGAGTATAAACCATTGGGTCGATGTCTAGATCGAATTTAGCAATTGTGTCTTTACCTACTTTTACTTTAACTTCTGGGCTTAACTGAGCATAACGTGCATCAAAGAATACACCCCAATTTTTTGCATCAGCAGGTTGGAAGTTAAAGCCGATTTGCCCTGCAAAACCGAAATCTTCTTTCACTTTAACTTTAGCGCCTAAATCAGCTAAATCACCTTTAGTTTTTTCATCCCAAGCAACAAATGCTGTACCACCTACACCGATATAAGGGGTAAAACGGGTTGAGTTTTTAAGATTATATTTAAAAGTTACTGTTGGTGGTAAGTGTTTAATTTTTACAGCGTCCGCACCATCAATAGAAACATCATGATTAATAGGTGCAGCTAAAAGCAATTCAGTCGAAATATTATCATTAAAGAAATATTCAACAGATGGCGTAAATGCAAATTCATGATCAGCTTTTACTGTACCTACACCAGCAACATCACTATCTGTAGTCGGTGCAATTACAGAACCACCTACTTTCACTTGCCATTGACCTGCCATAGCAGAAGCAGACATTCCCATTAATGCAATAATAGCGACTTGTTTCAACATTATTAATACCCCATCGTTGTTATTAATTGCATTAAACACAGGTATTAATAATCTTGCAATATCTATTTAAGTTTTAATAATATTATTATTTTTAAATAATTGTTATATAAGTAAATTTATTTTAATCATAGCTTTAAGGTTGGTTTTAATACCAACTTAATTAATATGATTTTATTTTTAAATAAAACCAATCATTTTAATAGACTTTTATCAAAAAATTAATTAGATATTCTAATAAATAGAATTATTATAAAAAAGTATATTTAATAAAATTAAGCGATATTTCTCATAACTAGCCAATATTTCAGACCAAATACAAAAAAGCTATTCTCAATCACTTGAAGAATAGCTTTAAATCAATGAATGAGATGTATTACAACACCATAGCTGCAATCCAACCAAAAATTAATAATGGAATATTAAAGTGAATAAATGTAGGAACAACTGTATCCCAAATATGATCATGCTGACCATCTACACCCAAGCCCGCTGTTGGCCCTAAAGTCGAATCTGACGCAGGAGAACCAGCATCTCCGAGTGCAGCAGCAGTACCGATCAAAGCAACGGTTGCTAGAGGCGAGAAGCCAAATTGAACGCACAATGGGACATAAATCACCGCGAGTACAGGCACACTTGAGAATGATGAACCAATCCCAATCGTGACAAACAAACCGATAAATAGCATCAAGAATGCAGCGAGTGCTTTATTATCGCCAATGATATGAACCACGCCATTCACCAAGCTATTAATATCGCCAGTATGGGTCATAACTGATGCAAAACCTGCCGCAGAAATCATGATAAAACCCACCAATGCCATCATGCGCATACCCTGTACAAAGACATCATCTGCATCTTGCCATTTGAAAATACCTGATGCAGACAGTACAGCGAAACCAACCAATCCACCCAAAATCATTGAGCCTGAATACAGTTGTGCAGCCAAGGTTAAACCAATGGCAAGTACTGCCATGAAAATGGTTTTTGGTGCAATTTTAGGTGCTTGTTTAGCTTCATTTTCAAGCTCAATCGCATCTGCTTTTAATTCATCTGAATTGATTGCACGTAAAGGTTTATCCAAGTCAATGTTTTGTACAGTTTTAACCTGACGATCAACATACTCACGTGGTTTACGGTAACTGATAAATACCGCTACCAATGTACCTACCACCATCCCTAAAACAGGAATCGCCATGCCCATTGGCATCATCCAACGGTCAACATGTAGATGATATGCTGCACCAATTTTGTTGATATTTCCCATTAAAATTTGTTCTAAGAAAATCGCACCAAAACCTACAGGTAAAAAGATATAGGTGGCAACCAAGCCCAAAGTCATCACACATGCTGCAGCACGACGGTCAAGTTTAAGATGATTCATGACTTTAAGCAGTGGTGGAACAAGTACAGGGATAAATGCAATATGCACAGGAATCAAGTTCTGTGAAAAAATCGCAGAAATCAATAAAATAAATAACAATAAATATTTTACTTTACGTGCTTTGCTATGAGTTGCTTCCCCACCCAATAAACCAATTAATTTATGTGCCAATAAATCAGGTAAGCCAGATTTTGATAAAGCTAGTGCAAATGCACCCAATACAGCATAAGCCAGTGCAACTTCTGCACCATCTCCTAAGCCTGCATTAAATGCTTCTACAGTGTCTTTTAAACTTAAACCTGCAACTAAGCCACCAACAATTGCTGAAATGACCAGTGTCAAGACAACAGAAACTCGTGCCAATGAGAGTATAAACATCATGGCAATCGCGATAACGACAGCGTTCATGGAGAAATTTACGATAATTTGAAAGTTGATATTTTAGCAGATTCACTACAATTACTGTGATTCTTTAGTCAGATTGCATTTATGTGCCAAAAAATTCCAAAAAAAGCCTGAGCAACCTTTTCTAAGGTCAACTCAGGCGAGCACTTAAACCTCTAAAACGAAAATCAATCTATTGCTTTTTAATTATTTTTAGTCGCAAACTGAGCAATATATCCTGCAATTTCTTCTGGACGACTCAATACTGCCCAATGGTTTGCATCCACTTCGACACGTTCAAATTTTTCGACCCATTTTGGCATTTCATCGATCAACTCTGGACTGACAAACTTATCACGCTTTAACACCACTGCCTGTACAGGGCATATTGCATGACGCTGACGTGGTCGTGTTAAACGTGGAATAAAATTAGCACGATATAAACTAATCCCATGTTCACCATCTTTAGAAATATTTTGATTTAATGGTAAGCCTTTCGTCTTCTCCAACTGGCTCAGTACCATGCCCCAACGCTCAGGATTAAAGAAATGCCAAACTGTAGGTGCTAGGATCGGCAGTTGAAATGCAACAATGTACCAAGACTTAAATAATTGTTTGAAAAATTTACTTTTTTGATTGGCAAATTGATCGCGCATCCAGAAAGCAGCATGATCTAAACATGGACCAGAAATCGTCGTATAAGACAACATACGATCTTTAAATTTTGCTTCAGTGGCTGATTCCCATGACTGAATAGAACCCCAATCATGTGCGGCTAAGTGAAAGCTACGATTTGGTAAAAGCTCATTGACCACACATTCTAAGTCTAAAGACAAACGCGGTAATGCATAATCACGAATACGCTTTGGTACACTCGACTCACCTGCACCACGTACATCATAAGTCACGATATAAAAATCATTGATTAAATTTTCAATGATCGGTTCCCAAACTTCCTGATTATCGGGATAACCATGTACCAAGACTAAAGCCGGTTTTTCAACATTGCCCCATGTTTTTGCATATAGTTTTTGTTGATCTTGAGTGGAAATCCAATAACTTTGCGCTTGCATCGACTCACCTTTATTGTTTTAACCATTGACTATGATTTTATGGTATAGGGCATTTCGATCAATGCCTCTTTCCATTCTGTTCTTTATTATGGTTGAAAAATAGATAACTAGAATTGACCATGAATTCACTAATCAAAAAACTACAGACAATCCCCTTTGTCTCTAAGTTTATGTTGAATCACTATTCACCTTATAAGGGTGCTGGTATCGAGATTGATAAAATTGATCTCAAAAATTTTCACGTTCGTGTCAAAATGCCTTTAACTCAGCGCAATCAGAATGTTGTCGGTGTACATTTTGGCGGTAGCCTATATTCGATGGTTGATCCATTCTATATGTTAATTTTGATGCATCATCTTGGACCTAAATATATCGTTTGGGACAAAGCGGCAACCATTAATTTTCTCTCACCAGGACGGAGCACGGTCTATGCAGATATTCGCCTAGATTTAAATGAAATTGATCACATCAAAAAACTGGCTGATAATTACCAACCCGTTTATCGAAATTACACTTTAAATATTTTTGATGATTCTGGACTAAGAATCGCAGAAGTTCAAAAGACTGTGTATATCCGTAGAAAAAAATCAAAGCCATTTAAACGCTAAAATCGCTTTCTAAACGCATCCGCTCTCCAAATATTTTTTTAGTCTATTCTTATAATCATCGCTATTCGATTAAGCACCTATCATTTATACACAAAAAAAATAAGCGCAATTTGCGCTTATTTTATCTCAAGTACATAATTTCTATATTAAATTACTTCTTGGTTTCGATTGCAGATCCAGCGCCACCACCGATTGCACCACCAATTGCAGCACCAGTATCTCCACCGAAGATGCCTTTACCAAGCACAGCACCAATACCTGCGCCTACACCGCTATATGTTGCATTACGGTTTGAGCCATTATTAGCCTTGCTACCGACAGCTGCGCCGCCGCCAGCACCGACTGCAGCACCGACACCATTACCTGCATGATTACCTACACCACCACCCACTGCACCACCAAGTGCAGCAGAAGCGATACGCTTGTCGTTTGCAGACATGTTTTCACAACCAGTCAGCATCATTAACGGTAAGCTTGCGCACATCATGATCATTACTGTCTTTTTCATGTCTTCTCTCCTTTAGCTTAACTCTACAGCTTTAATACTCTCATCAACACAACTGTTAAAATATAGAGTCGCTTTAAAATAATATTACGCCATAGAAACACAAATTAATGGAAAAATATTAGATTTTTGACATTCGTTTGTAACTGCGATGCCCAAATTTAAAATTCAACAATACGGAATATTTAGAAAAGTTATTCTTGTTTTCATCTGAATTTATCGTTAAATCATTCTATTTCAGAAGACTATCATAAACATAGCTGAATAGCCGACAGAGAACTAATGAATAGAGCGAATACAATAATCATGCTGATGATGAATAGAGTTTGAAATTTTACTGCCAAATTTGAGATCCACGACTCTTGAAGTTTAAAAAGTCCAAGTAAGGATAGAAATATAAAATAGCTCACCCCTAACATCATCAGTACGCCATAAAAACTCATCTCTGGCATAAACATCAAAGAGAACAGAATAAATAGTATTATTGGAAAGCACACGATGACAAGAGTTCGATGCCATTTTAGGCTGAGCGAAAACCTTTCATTATTCAACATCCGATCCGTAAATATCCAGAATGATGTCCATTGACCAGTAGGCTCTTTATAAAATTGATTGATATATCTTACAATTTCAAGAATCAACAGTATAGTAATCCAAAAGATCGAGACCAGACTCACCATCCATAGTGTGGTATTACAAAGCGGTAGCATCGATATTTATTCTCCTTTTTTATTTTAAATTATAAGCTTACATATATTGGATCATGAAAATAATGGTGTACTCAAATTTTATAAAGGTTTTTCATTTTGAGTATACAAAAAAAGACGCCCTAAGGCGTCTTCTTCATTTCAAAATCTAAATGCGTTCTTAGAAAGAATCTTCATTTAAAGCTTGAGAGAATGCTTGGTCAACTTCAGAGAAGTCATTCACCAATTCATGTTCAGCAGCTTCCGCTTCTTGACGACGACGTTCTAAATGGTATGCAAGACCAGTACCTGCTGGGATCAAGCGACCAACTACAACGTTTTCTTTCAAGCCACGTAAATCATCTTCTTTACCTGTTACAGCAGCTTCAGTTAACACACGTGTTGTTTCCTGGAACGATGCAGCAGAGATGAAAGAATCCGTAGAAAGCGATGCTTTCGTGATACCCATCAATTGACGTTCAAACTTCGCAGGGAACTTGTTTTGAGCCAAGACAGCTTGGTTTTCGCCCACAACGCGGATGTAATCCACTTGTTCGCCTTTGATGAAGCTTGTATCACCGCCATCAGTGATATCAACTTTACGCAACATTTGACGTACGATAACTTCAATGTGCTTATCGTTGATTTTTACACCTTGCAGACGGTAAACATCTTGAACTTCGTTCACGATGTAGTTAGTTAATGCAACTTCACCTTTCAGACGTAAGATGTCATGTGGGTTTTGTGGACCATCAGAAATGGTTTCACCACGGTTCACATGCTCGCCTTCGAACACGTTGATTTGACGCCATTTTGGAATCAATTCTTCGTAGATCTCAGAACCATCATCAGGTGTGATCACTAAACGGTTTTTACCTTTAGTTTCTTTACCGAAACTAACAACACCAGAAACTTCTGCAAGAATTGCATGTTCCTTCGGTTTACGCGCTTCGAACAAGTCAGCTACACGTGGTAAACCACCGGTAATATCACGAGTACGTGAAGATTCTTGTGGTACACGACCGATAACGTCACCGACACCGATTGTTTCACCATCACGAACAGTTACGATCGTGTTTTGTGGCAAGAAGTAGAATTGCTCACCGCCATCTGCTGTATCCAACACGATTGCAGGACGCATATCTTTACCAGAAGCAGGACGTGCTGTTACAGGCAAGATTTCTACAGTCGTCATACCAGTAGCATCATCAGTCTTCGATGTTGCAGTTACGCCATCAGCGATTTGGCTGAAACGTGCTTTACCAGCAACTTCTGTAACCAATGGATGTGTATGCGGATCCCAAGTTGCAACAATACCGCCGCCTTCTACAGCTTCGCCATCTTTGATTAAGATAGACGCACCGTATGGAAGTTTATAACGTTCACGTTCACGACCGATGTCATCTGCAATACCGATTTCACCAGAACGTGAAACAGATACCAAGTGACCTTTAGCATGTTGAACAGTCTTAACGTTATGGAAACGAACTGTACCTTTGTTACGAACTTGAACACTGTTTGCAGCAGAAGTTCGGCTTGCAGCACCACCCACGTGGAATGTACGCATGGTTAACTGTGTACCAGGTTCACCAATTGATTGTGCAGCCATAACACCGACAGATTCACCTGGGTTCACCAAGTGACCACGAGCCAAGTCACGACCATAACATTTCGCACATACACCGAAAGTAGACGCACAGTTTACAACTGAACGTACTTTCACTTCATCGACACCTTGCTCTTCTAAATAGTTCGCAAGTTTTTCGTCGATGAGTGTGTTACGTGGAAGAATAACATCATCTGAACCAGGTTTTTTCGCATCTTCAGCAAGTACACGACCTAATACTCGAGCACCTAAGTTCTCGATGACATCACCACCTTGAATGAACGGCGTCATGACAAGACCGTCATAAGTACCACAATCAGGCTCAGTAATAACCAAATCTTGCGCTACGTCTACAAGACGACGAGTCAAGTAACCAGAGTTCGCAGTTTTAAGTGCTGTATCGGCCAAACCTTTACGCGCACCATGTGTTGAAATGAAGTACTGAAGTACGGTCAAACCTTCACGGAAGTTCGCTTTAATTGGTGTTTCAATGATCGAACCATCTGGTTTCGCCATCAAACCACGCATACCTGCAAGCTGACGAATCTGAGCTGCCGAACCACGGGCACCAGAGTCAGACATCATGTAGATTGAGTTGAATGATTTTTGTTTCTCGTCTTCACCCTGTTTGTTTTTCACAGTGGTGAATGACAAGTTATCCATCATCGCTTTCGCTACTTGGTCGTTTGTACGCGCCCAAATATCGACAACTTTGTTATAACGCTCACCCGCAGTTACGAAACCTTGTTCAAATTGTTGTTCGATTTCACGAACTTCAACTTCAGCTTTTTCGATAATTGCTTGTTTTTGTGGTGGAATCAACATGTCTTCCATACCCACAGAAACACCTGAACGTGTTGCTTGACGGAAGCCCAAGTACATCAATTGGTCAGCAAAGATAACGGTATCTTTCAAACCTAATTTACGGTAGCAAGAGTTAATCAATTTAGAGATGTTTTTCTTGGTCATCTCAACGTTGATTTGTTGGAAATCCATACCTTCAGGAACAACTTCCCAAAGTAAGCAACGACCTGGAGTCGTATCTACAACAATCGTTTGTTGCTCACGGTTACCATTTTCATCAATGACAGTTTGGTGTACACGTGCTTTAACGCGAGCGTGTAAATCAACTTGACCTGTTGCAAGCGCACGGTTTACTTCGTGAGTATCCGCGAACACCATGCCTTCACCTTTGGCATTGATTGCATCACGTGTGATGTAATACAAGCCCAAGACAACGTCCTGAGAAGGAACGATGATTGGCTCACCATTCGCAGGTGACAAGATGTTGTTAGTCGACATCATTAACGCACGAGCTTCTAACTGAGCTTCAAGTGTTAATGGTACGTGAACCGCCATTTGGTCACCATCGAAGTCGGCGTTGAACGCAGCACAAACGAGTGGGTGAAGACGAATCGCTTTACCTTCAATCAGAATAGGTTCAAATGCTTGAAGACCCAAACGGTGAAGTGTTGGCGCACGGTTCAACATCACTGGATGTTGACGAATTACAGATGCTAGAACGTCCCAAACTTCTGGCGTTTCGCGCTCAACCATTTTCTTCGCAGCTTTAATGGTGGTTGCTTGACCAGATGCTTGTAGTTTCGCAAAGATAAATGGTTTGAATAATTCAAGTGCCATTTTCTTCGGAAGACCACATTGGTGTAAACGTAATGATGGACCTACAGTAATTACCGAACGACCAGAATAGTCAACACGCTTACCAAGTAAGTTTTGACGGAAACGACCTTGTTTACCTTTGATCATATCTGCCAAAGATTTAAGAGGACGTTTGTTCGAACCAGTAATTGCACGACCACGACGACCGTTATCTAACAATGCATCTACAGACTCTTGTAACATACGTTTTTCGTTACGTACGATAATATCTGGCGCAGCAAGGTCAAGAAGACGTTTCAAACGGTTGTTACGGTTGATTACACGACGGTAAAGATCGTTCAAGTCAGAAGTCGCGAAACGACCACCTTCAAGCGGAACTAACGGACGAAGATCTGGTGGAAGTACTGGAAGTACATTCATCACCATCCATTCTGGTTTGTTGTTCGACTCTTTGAACGCTTCCATCAACTTCAAACGCTTAGATGCTTTTTTAAGCTTAGTTTCTGAAGTTGTATTTGGAATTTCTTCACGTAAACGAGAAATTTCAGCTTCAAGATCGATGTCTTTCAACAAGTCTTGAACAGCTTCTGCACCCATTTTCGCGCTGAATTCATCGCCATGTTCTTCTAAAGCAGTGAAGTATTCTTCATCGTTAAGAAGTTGGTATTTCTCCATTGGCGTCATGCCAGGATCTGTAACCACATAAGATTCGAAATACAATACACGTTCGATATCACGTAAAGTCATATCTAGAAGCAAACCAATACGGCTTGGTAATGATTTCAAGAACCAAATATGCGCAACTGGAGAAGCCAATTCGATGTGACCCATACGTTCACGACGAACTTTCGCAGTTGTTACTTCAACGCCACATTTTTCACAAATGACGCCTTTGTATTTCATACGCTTGTATTTACCACACAAGCATTCGTAATCTTTTACTGGACCAAAGATTTTGGCACAGAATAAACCATCACGTTCAGGTTTAAACGTACGGTAGTTAATGGTTTCTGGCTTTTTAACTTCACCGTGAGACCATGACTTAATCATTTCTGGTGACGCAAGACCAATACGGATGCGATCAAACTCTACTGGAGCATGACCGTCTGAGTCCGTCTTTTTGCGCATGATATCGAGCAAGTCTTTCAATTTTTTTCTCCGTGTGTTGTGGAGATTTTCACTCTACAACTGGGTCACAAATATTGTTTTTACTGATTTTAGGGAATCTCGAAATCCCCCTAAATCCCCCCTTTAAGAAAGGGGGACTTCTCCCCTCTTTTTTAAAGAGGGGCTGGGGGAGATTTCTTAGTCACCATTTTTCAGTTCAATGTTGATACCTAAAGAACGGATCTCTTTGGTCAATACGTTGAACGATTCAGGCATACCCGGATCCATATAATGGTTACCATCTACAATGTTCTTATAGATGCGAGTACGACCTTCAACGTCATCCGACTTCACAGTAAGCATTTCTTGAAGTGTATAAGCAGCACCATAAGCTTCAAGTGCCCAGACCTCCATCTCACCGAAACGCTGACCACCGAATTGAGCTTTACCACCCAATGGTTGTTGCGTAACAAGAGAATAAGAACCTGTAGAACGCGCGTGCATCTTGTCATCAACCAAGTGGTTCAATTTCAACATGTACATATAACCAACAGTTACTGGACGGTCGAAACGTTCACCTGTACGTCCGTCATACAATACTGTTTGGCCTGTACGTGAAATACCACCAAGTTCAAGTAACTCTTTGATTTGACCTTCTTCTGCACCATCAAATACTGGCGTTGCTAAAGGAACACCTTTACGCAAGTTACCTGACAATACCAAGATTTCTTCATCAGTTAAGCTATCAAGATCTTCTTGCTCGCCACCAACTTTGTTATAAATCTTGTCTAAGAATTCACGAAGTTCAAGAACTGTACGTTGTTCTTTCATCATCTTGTCGATCTTATCGCCAAGACCTTTCGCAGCCATACCCAAGTGAGTTTCAAGAATCTGACCCACGTTCATACGAGATGGTACACCTAGGGGGTTAAGTACCACATCAACAGGAACACCGTGGATATCATGCGGCATGTCTTCTACTGGTAAGATGTTAGATACAACACCCTTGTTACCGTGACGACCCGCCATCTTATCACCAGGTTGGATACGACGTTTAACAGCTAAGTACACTTTAACAACTTTCAATACGCCAGTTGTAAGCTCATCACCTGTAGAAAGTTTGCGTTTTTTCTCAGCAAATTTCTCGTCAATCTCTTGGCTCTTCTCTTTCAAGAATACTTGAATTTGAGTTAAACGCTCAGCGATTGCTTCGTCTACTGGTTGAATTTCAAGAAGCTCAACAAGCTCTAAACCAGATAACAATTCTTCAGAAAGTTTGTCACCACGTTTAGTTGTACCACCACCGTTAGATTCCTGACCTTTCAACAAGCGAACAATACGTTCACGTGCTGCTTCTTCGAAGATTTTGAATTCTTCTTTCAAGTCTTTACGGTAAGCATCTAACTGCGCTTTTTCAATTGCTTGAGCACGTTCGTCTTTTTCGATACCGTCACGTGTAAACACTTGAACGTCAATAACTGTACCTTTTACGCTTGAAGAAACACGTAAAGATGAGTCTTTCACATCAGCCGCTTTTTCACCGAAGATTGCGCGAAGCAATTTTTCTTCAGGAGTTAATTGAGTTTCACCTTTAGGCGTTACTTTACCTACAAGAATGTCACCAGCAGCAACTTCAGCACCGATATAAACGATACCTGATTCGTCAAGTTTAGACAGTGCAGCTTCACCTACGTTAGGAATATCAGCAGTAATTTCTTCTGCACCTAACTTAGTATCACGCGCAACACATGACAATTCTTGAATATGAATCGAAGTTAAACGGTCTTCTTGAAGTACACGCTCAGAAAGTAAGATCGAGTCTTCGTAGTTATAACCATTCCAAGTCATGAACGCTACGCGCATGTTTTGACCAAGCGCTAGTTCACCACCATCGGTAGAAGGACCATCAGCAAGAACGTCACCACGACCCACTTTATCACCAAGGCTTACAAGCACTTTTTGGTTGATACAAGTGTTTTGGTTCGAACGTGTATATTTGATAAGGTTGTAGATATCTACACCAGCTTCACCCGCGATCATTTCGTCTTCATTGACACGAATAACCACACGAGAAGCATCAACAAACTCAATACGTCCGCCACGTTTCGCGATCACACACACACCAGAGTCATGTGCTACGTTTGCTTCCATACCTGTACCAACAAGTGGTTTGTCAGCAAGCAATGTAGGAACAGCCTGACGTTGCATGTTTGAACCCATCAATGCACGGTTGGCATCATCGTGTTCAAGGAACGGAATAAGTGACGCAGCAACAGATACAACCTGCTGAGCAGATACATCCATATGCGTTACTTTTTCAGGCGGCATACGTACGAAGTCACCTTGATGACGTACAGATACGAATTCTTCTTGTAAGTTACCATCTTTATCAACAATCGAATCGGCCTGTGCAATCACAGTACCCACTTCTTCAATCGCAGATAAATATTCAACATCATCCGTTACACGACCATCAACAACTTTACGGTAAGGTGTTTCCAAGAAACCGAAGTTATTACATTTCGCATAAACTGAAAGCGAGTTGATCAAACCAATGTTTGGACCTTCAGGCGTTTCAATAGGACACACACGACCATAGTGAGTTTGATGTACGTCACGTACCTCAAAGCCTGCACGTTCACGAGTCAAACCACCAGGACCGAGCGCTGATACACGACGTTTGTGTGTAATTTCAGACAATGGGTTGTTTTGATCCATGAACTGAGACAATTGGCTTGAACCAAAGAATTCTTTGATTGCAGCAGCAACAGGTTTCGCATTGATCAAATCTTGTGGAGACAAGTTATCTGTTTCAGCTTGGTTCAAACGTTCTTTAACAGCACGTTCAACACGAACAAGACCTACACGGAATTGGTTTTCTGTCATTTCACCAACAGAACGTACGCGACGGTTACCCAAGTGATCGATATCATCGACTTCACCTTTACCGTTACGGATTTCAACCAAAGTTTTTAATACATCAATGATGTCATCGTTAGAAAGGATGCCTTCAACTTCACGAGACTTCTGATCTGTACCCACTTCGTAAGGACGACCCAAACGACGGTTAAACTTCATACGACCTACAGGAGACAAGTCATAACGCTCTGTAGAGAAGAATAAGTTATTGAATAAGTTTTCAGCTGCTTCTTTTGTTGGTGGCTCGCCTGGACGCATCACTTTATAGATTTCAACAAGCGCTTCTTCACGACCTGTTGTAGTATCTGCACGTAAAGTGTCTGCAACGAATGAACCACGGTCGATGTCATTGGTGAATAGAATGTTAAATTGTTTAACACCGCCTTCAGCAATTTTCACCAAGATTTCATGGCTAAGCACTGTATTGGCAGCAATCACTTCACCATCACGTAAAGCAATATCTTCCGCTGTAATACGTTCATACAAGTATTCATCTGGAACTGAAAGTTTTGTTAAACCAGCAGCTTCCATTTGACGTACATGGCGTGCATTGATACGTTTACCTTGTTCTACGATCGCTTTACCATCGTTATCCACGATATCGAATTGTGCCATTTCGCCACGTAGACGTTCTGGGACTAAGTCGATTTGGTAGCTACCCATATCAAGATATACAGGCACTTTTTCATAGAACATATTCAAGATTTGTTCATTGCTGAAATTCAGTGCGCGCAATACAACAGTCGCAAGTAATTTACGACGACGGTCAATACGCACGTAAACTAAATCTTTCGCATCGAATTCGAAATCTAACCATGAACCACGGTAAGGAATGATACGTGCTGAATAAAGCACTTTACCACTTGAGTGTGTTTTACCCTTGTCGTGATCGAAGAACACGCCTGGTGAACGGTGTAACTGAGAAACGATTACACGCTCAGTACCGTTGATCACAAAGGTACCGTTCTCAGTCATGAGTGGCATTTCACCCATGTACACTTCTTGCTCACGAACGTCTTTGATTGATTTCGTTTCACGATCTTTGATGATCAAACGAATTTTTACGCGCATTGGTGCCGCAAAAGTTGAGCCACGAAGAATACATTCGCGAACATCGAACTCTGGTTTACCAAGACTATACTCAACGAATTCTAAAGCAGCATTGCCCGAATAACTTTCTATAGGAAAAACTGAACGAAATGCCGCTTGGAGACCGATATCTTCGCGATTTTTTGGAGTTTTGCCATCTTGCAAAAATGTTCTGTACGAGTCGACTTGAATCGCGAGCAAGTACGGAGTATGCATGACTTGGGGCAATTTACCAAAATTCTTACGGATCCGTTTCTTTTCGGTATATGAGTATGCCATCTGGAGTCCTCGGAAAGTAAACTAAGTCCGCCTGCAGAACGAACTTAGAAGAAATTACGCAGGTCGATATGACCACCACTTTTATACAAATGCTGCAAATTTCAGTGGTACAAAACGCTTAACAATATTTTTAAAATGGAAAAATATTGGTAAGCGTTTGATTGTGTTTATTTATTTTTAAAATTGATGATTTTTACATCAAACAATCTAAAATCGAGCCGATTATTGTAACGCAAAAAGGCTGATGACCCAAGAGCCATCAGCCAATTTGTGGAGTCGATTTTTAAATAATCGACTCCCCTTAAGATTACTTAAGTGTAACTGTAGCACCAGCTTCTTCAAGTTTTTTCTTAAGTTCTTCGCCTTCTTCTTTAGAAACAGCTTCTTTGATTACTGAAGGAGCGCCTTCAACTAAATCTTTAGCTTCTTTAAGACCAAGGCCAGTAGCTTCACGAACTGCTTTAATTACAGCAACTTTGTTAGCACCGAAAGAAGTCAACTCAACGTTGAATTCTGATTGTTCTTCAGCAGCAGCAGCGCCAGCGCCAGGAGCAGCAGCAACAGCTACAGCAGCAGCAGATACGTTGAATTTTTCTTCGAATGCAGAAATAAGTTCAACAAGTTCAAGAACAGTTTTTTCAGCAACTGCGTTTAAGATTTCTTCGTTTGTTAAAGCCATGAGAATAACTCCAAATGGAAATTGAATGGTGTGTAAAAATTTTTAAGCTTAAGCTGCTTCTGACTCGTTTTTCTCTTTGAGTGCTGTAATAAGGCGACCCAATTTCGAAATAGGAGCTTGAAGAACATTGGCAAGCATAGTAAGTGCTTTTTCTTGGTTTGGAAGATTTGCAATAACGCTAACTTCAGCACCTTTATAAAGTTTGCCGTCAAATGCAGCAGCTTTAAGTTCAAATGCTTTGTTCGTTTTAGCAAATTCTTCAAACAAGCGAGCAGATGCGCCCATGTCGTCTTCAGAAGTAGAGAAAGCTAAGATTGTTGGACCAACAAGGTCATCATTCAAGATATTGAATTGAGTATCTTGAAGTGCACGTTTAGCCAAAGTGTTACGCACGATACGTGTTTTAACACCTAGTTTACGAGCTTCAACACGTAGAGTAGTTAACTGCTCAACGGTTAAACCTTGATAGTCAGCAACAACAGCAGCGAACGCAGTAGCAGCAACTTCAGTTACTTCTGCTACGATCTGTTTTTTGTCTTCGATAAGAAGAGCCATTGAAAACCTCCTAGCGGTAATTTATGCATTCAACCGAATGCACTCCCAATTCGTAAGCCTCATGTTTTGCAACATTGGGACTTACACGCGGAGGAGGAAAAATCACACCACCGCGTCTACTCAGACTGGACTTTTAAGAAGCGAGTCCGAAAACTCCCCTCGCCTGAGGTCTTTGACGCTGATAAACATTCATTTATCAATTCAAAGTTTGCCTGAGGGGCGATCAGCAAAGCAAAGCTTTGCCGACCCGCAAGATGAGAAGCTATGCTTCGAATAAAGCAAAAATTCTTTCTTGCGCAGATTTTAAAGCAATGCTTTAAAATCTGCTCAGGGCTTTAAAATTCTTTTAATAAGTAATAAAACTTATTTAGTAACGTTCTGTACGTCTACAACAAGACCAGGACCCATAGTTGAGCTCAAAGTGATCTTTTGAATGTAGATACCTTTAGAAGTTGCAGGTTTTGCTTTCTTAAGGTCAGCAACAAGTGCTTCAACGTTTGAACGAACAGCTTCAGCAGTAAAGCCTACTTGACCGATCGCAGCGTGGATGATACCTGCTTTGTCTACGCGGTAACGTGCTTGACCAGCTTTTGCATTTTTAACTGCAGTTGCTACGTCAGGAGTTACAGTACCCACTTTAGGGTTTGGCATTAAGCCACGTGGACCAAGGATCGTACCTAATTTACCCACAACACGCATAGCGTCTGGTGCAGCAATCACGACGTCAAAGTCAAGGTTACCCGCTTGGATGCTTTCAGCAAGATCATCAAAACCAACAACGTCCGCGCCTTCAGCTTTAGCAGCTTCAGCAGCAGCGCCTTGAGCAAACACAGCAACACGTACAGTTTTACCAGTACCTGCAGGAAGTGTAGTCGCGCCACGAACAACTTGGTCAGATTTACGAGGATCAACACCTAGGTTTACCGCAACATCCAAAGATTCTTTGAATTTTGCAGCAGGTAGGCTGCTAAGAACTTGTACTGCTTCTTCCAAAGTGTAAACTTTGTTTGCTTCAACAGCAGCAGCAATGGCTTTTTGACGTTTAGTTAATTTAGCCATGTCTTATAGCTCCACTTCCAAGCCCATAGAACGCGCAGAACCAGCAATGGTACGTACACGTGCGTCTAAATCAGCACCAGTTAAATCTGGTTCTTTAGTAGTCGCAATTTCTTCCAATTGAGCACGAGTCAACTTACCAACTTTAGTTTTGTTAGGTACAGCTGAACCCTTTTGGATACCAGCAGCTTTCTTAAGAAGAATCGCAGCAGGTGGAGTTTTCATGATGAATGTGAACGACTTATCGTTGTACACAGTAATCACTACAGGAATTGGAAGACCAGCTTCAACTTTTTGTGTAGCAGCATTGAATTCTTTACAGAATGCCATGATGTTAACACCACGTTGACCTAGTGCAGGACCAATCGGTGGAGATGGATTCGCTTTACCAGCTGGAACTTGCAGCTTGATATAGCCGTCAATCTTCTTAGCCATTTCAAATTACCTCTGGGTACAAACGCCTTTTAGAGCTCCCCAAGTTTTCAAGTAACGATACCGTTACAACAACAATGCCCGATCCATAACAAATCGGGCGCTTTAAAACGATTTAGATTAAATTGTTTTTTCGACTTGGCGAAATTCCAATTCAACCTGCGTTGGACGGTTAAATACGTTAATCGTCAACGTTAAACGCGATTTTTCGTACTGAACTTCTTCCACCACACCTTTGAAGTCTGTGAATGGACCATCAGTAACCAATAATTCTTCACCCGGCTCGAACATCGTCTTAGGACGAGGTGCTTCACCTTTATTGTGTACACGTGCAAGAATCGCATCAGCTTCTTTTTGCGTAATTGGTGCAGGTTTTTCAGCCGTACCACCAATAAAACCTAAAACTTTCGGACATTCTTTAACAATGTGCCAAGTTTCATCATTCATTTCCATTTCGACCAATACATAGCCTGGAAAGAATTTACGCTCTGACTTACGTTTCTTACCATCCTTCATTTCTACCACTTCTTCGGTAGGAACAAGGACTTCACCAAAACTATCAGCAACAGCGCTACGCTGGATTCGATCATTAAGTGAACGCATCACTTGTTTTTCATAGCCTGAATAGGCATGAATAATGTACCAACGTTTCATAGCTCTCTTACCCGATAATAAACTTCATAAACCAACCGATGATATAGTCAAAACACCACAAAATAATTGCGGCAACTACAACAACGAGCAGAACCTGCCATGAAGTGGTTACTGTTTCATGCTTCGTCGGCCAAGTCACTCGACGCAATTCGATGCGCGAATCTTTGAGCAAACGAACAAAGCCTTTGCCTTGATGGGTGGCGTATAATAAACCTAAAGCTACGATGATACAAGCTAAAATTACCCCAACGCGCACCCACACATTATTTGCTGGTGCCCAATATGCTGGAAGATATTGATTTGTCATCAACGCACCGCCCAATAGAGCCAATGCAATGATCCACAAAATAAAATCAAATGGAGAACCTGACTTCACCATTTCAGCTGAATTGTTGCTTTGAGGAATTGCCGCGCCGCCATTTGCGTCACGTGATTTATCATTCGACATTTTTGTACTCGTCGTAGGTTTCGCGACTTATTATATGACCAGTTTAGCCGACATCAAGTTTTTTATTTAAAAACTGGCAGGTCAGGACGGGATCGAACCGCCAACATTCGGTTTTGGAGACCGACGCTCTACCAATTGAACTACTGACCTATAAATAAACCGAGAGTCTAAACTCTCGGTTCAAATTTCATTATGTGATTATGCAGTTACTTTAGCAACTACACCAGCACCAACTGTACGACCACCTTCACGG